>NZ_JASMRM010000008.1:0-142087 GCF_041431305.1 Cloacibacterium sp. Arc13 | reverse complement strand
TACATTTAAAACAATGGAAAAAAATAAATCGTAACAGAATTAATTCTGCTACGATTTAACTATATTTGAATTATTAATGAGTCAACCTTTTTTAGGACAACTCATATGCTGAAATCTATTCTCGTTAATTCGCCAGAAACGCAAAAAGAATTTTTAGAATTTCCAGCTCGTTTGTTTAGAAACGAGAAAAATTACATTCGCCCTTTAGATAAAGACATTGAAGAAGTTTTTAATCCCAACAAAAATAAATTTTTCAGAAATGGAACGTGTGAAAGATTTCTTTTTAAAAATGCAGAAAATCAAACCGTAGGGAAAGTTGCGGTTTTTGTCAATCCAAAATATGAACAAAAGTTAAAAACTGGTGGATTTGGTTTCTTTGATTGTATCGATGACCAAGAAACGGCAAATTTCATCTTTGATTTTTGTAAAAATTGGTTGATGGAACGCGGAATGGAAGCAATGGACGGGCCGATAAATTTCGGGGAGCGAGACAAGTTTTGGGGTTTGCTCATTGAAGGATTTCATGAACCGTTGTACGGAATGAATTTTCATGCGCCGTATTATCAGAAATTGTTTGAAAATTATGGTTTTCAGATTTATTTTAATCAATTGTGTTACGGAAGAAAAGTCTACGATGAGGTTTCAGAAGTTTTTATGAATGGACATAGAATGAATGCCAAAAATCCAAATTTGAAAGCAGTTCATTGGAAAAAAAATCAATTGGAAAAATTTGCGCATGATTTTGCAGAAATTTACAACAAAGCTTGGGCAAATCATGGTGAAGGAAAGCAAATAGAAGCTAAAAAAGTGCTGAAAATGTTTCAGACCATGAAACCTATTTTAGACGAAAATATCTCTTGGTTCATTTACGAAAACGATAAACCCATTGCGATGTGGATTAACATTCCAGATTTGAATCAATGGTTTAAATACTTGAATGGGAAATTCGGTTGGATTGAAAAGTTGAAATTTTTATTGGCTAAATTTTTTATAAAAAATAAGAAAATGGTTGGCTTGGTTTTCGGAATTGTTCCAGAATGGCAAAGAAAAGGCATCGATGGATTTATGATTTGGGAAGGCACAAAACATTTCAGAAAAACCAGAAATTATACCGATTACGAAATGCAATGGATTGGAGATTTTAATCCAAGGATGATTAAAATTGCCGAAAATTTAGAAACGAAAGTCACGAGGAAACTTGCGACATATCGTTATATTTTTGACCGAAATCTTTCGTTTGAAAGACATAAAATGCTTTAGTCTTTAAACACTTCAGAAGCAATTCTCTTTACCACTTCGCTTTTTCCCATTGAATAATAATGAAGAACAGGAGCTCCGTTTTTCATTAAATCTTTGCTCTGCTGAATGCACCAGTTGATGCCGATTTCTTTTACTTCTTTGTTGTCTTTTGCTTTAGCAATGGCAATCACCAACTCGTTAGGCAAATCTACCTTGAAACGATGCGGAATCATGCTCAGCTGAGACTTGGTAGTAATTGGTTTTAATCCAGGAATAATAGGAACATTAATACCAGAAGTTCTGCATTTTTTTACAAAATCGTAATATTTTTGATTGTCGAAAAACATTTGCGTTACGATATAATCTGCGCCTGCTTCTACTTTTTTCTTGAGGTGGTAAATGTCCTGTTCCAGACTTGCTGCTTCCATGTGTTTTTCAGGATAACCCGCTACACCTATGTTAAAATCTGTACAAGCAGAATTTTCTAAACTTTCGTCTAGATAAGTTCCATGATTCATTTTCACGATTTGTTCTACCAAATCTTTGGCAAAAGCATGTCCGTTTTTCTCTGGTTTAAAATAGGTTTCTGTTTTCACTGCATCTCCTCTTAAAGCCACTACATTATGAATTCCCAAGAAATCGATGTCAATTAAGAAATTTTCGGTGTCTTCCTTAGAAAATCCACCACACAAAATATGCGGAACCGCATCTACACCATATTTATTCTGAATGGCAGCACAAATTCCCACAGTTCCCGGTCTTTTTTTTACTACTCGTTTTTCCAGAAGTCCATCTTCGCGTTCTACATATTCATATTCTTCACGATGGTACGTAACATCTATAAATGAAGGATTAAATTCCATCAATGGATCAATCGCATCAAATATTGACTGTATATTTTGACCTTTTAATGGTGGTAAAATCTCAAAAGAAAAAAGTGTTTTTCCGTTGGCGTTTTGTATGTGTTCTGTAACTTTCATTTGTCATTCCGAGGAACGAAGCAAGCTGTTCCTATTTTTTAAATATTTTAATTTTTTCTATTTTGGGCGTGTTCCATAAAAATCCAAAACTTAATCCAAGCTATTTTTATGAAACCGCGCTTTCCGTTGCAATCTTTTTTTGCCAAAGCTTTTTCCTAGCAAAAAAAGGATTTTCACTGCAATCGCTCACGCAAATATGCGCGCGTAACAATCTTTATTTTTTTAACATAGCGCTCCTACGGAGCGCCTCTTTACTGTCTATATTTTTTACACATATTATGTTCCTACGGAACATTTTTTTATCTGTGAAAATCTGCGAAAACGAAGTTTCGGCGTAGTCAAATCTGTGAGAAACTAATCCACCAAATTAGGAGATAACCATTTTTTAGCCAATTCTAAATTTATATTTTTTCTTTCGGCGTAATCTTTCAGCTGGTCTTCTGTAATTTTTCCTACTCCGAAATACTTCGCTTTTGGGTTTGCAAAATAATATCCAGAAACAGAAGCTGTAGGGAACATTGCCAAACTTTCTGTAAGTTCTAAACCAATATTTTCTTTCACTTTTAGTAAATCCCAAATCGTGGTTTTTTCCAAATGGTCTGGACAAGCAGGATAACCAGGAGCAGGACGAATTCCTACATATTTTTCAGAAATTAAATCTTCATTTTCTAGATGTTCATCACTAGAATAACCCCAAATTTCAATTCGTACTTTTTTGTGTAAATATTCTGCAAAAGCTTCTGCCAATCGGTCTGCTAATGCTTTTACCATAATCGCATTGTAATCATCATGCTCTGCTTCATATTTTTGTGCCAATTCATCGGTTCCAAAACCTGTAGTCACCGCAAAAGCACCGATGTAGTCTTGTTTTCCTGATGTTTTTGGAGCGATAAAGTCACTCAAAGCCAAATATTCTTTGCCATCAGATTTTTTATGTTGTTGACGAAGCGTTCTGAAAGTGAATGTTTCTTCACCATTTTTCAATTCAATATCATCTTTTTCATTAGAGTTCGCAGGAAAAATTCCGAAAATTGCTTTTGCAGTTAATAATTTTTCATCCACGATTTTCTTCAACATTTTTTGAGCATCTGCAAAAAGTTCTTTTGCGTGTTCTCCTACAATTTCATCTTCTAAAATCTGAGGATATTTACCAAATAAATCCCAACTTCTGAAAAACGGACTCCAATCAATATAAGGAATCAATTCTTCTAAGTTTTGATTTTCAATTAAATGAATACCTAAATTTTTAGGTTCAGAGATGGTCTCATTTTCCCAATCGATTTTGAATTTTTGATTTCTCGCTTCTTCTATCGAAATATATTCTTTGTCAACTTGTCTGTTTAAGAATTTTTCACGGAAATCTGCATAATCTGCTTTGAGTTCAGAAATAAACGCTCCATTTCTATTGCTCAACAAAGAACTTACCACACCAACTGCTCTAGAAGCATCATTTACATGAACCACAGCATTTTTATATTTCGGGTCTATTTTTACGGCAGTATGCGCTTTAGAAGTTGTGGCACCACCAATCATCAATGGGAAATTGAGGTTTTGACGCTCCAGTTCATTGGCAATATGTACCATTTCGTCTAAACTTGGTGTAATCAATCCGCTTAAACCAATCACATCTACTTTTTCTTGAATTGCTGTTTGAATAATTTTTTCGGCAGGAACCATCACTCCTAAATCTACAATTTCGTAATTGTTACAGCCCAAAACTACACTCACAATATTTTTACCAATGTCGTGAACATCGCCTTTTACCGTTGCCATCAATACTTTACCATTGGCTTTTTGTGCAGAATCTTTCTCAGCTTCTATAAACGGTTGAAGATAAGCCACTGCTTTTTTCATCACTCTCGCAGATTTTACCACTTGAGGAAGAAACATTTTTCCACTTCCGAATAAATCTCCCACTACAGACATTCCCGTCATTAGATTTCCTTCAATAACATCCAAAGGTTTTGCCGAAATTTTTCGTGCTTCTTCTACATCTTCCTCAATAAAACGGTCGATTCCTTTTACCAAAGAATGGGTGATTCTGTCTTGCAAAGGCTGATTTCGCCATGCTAAATCTTCTACTTTTTCTTTTTTTACAGATTTATGTTTTTCAGAATAATCCAATAATCTTTCGGTAGCATCATCTCTTCTGTCCAGCATTACATCTTCTACCAACTCCAACAAATCTTTAGGAATTTCGTCGTAAATTTCTAACATGGCAGGGTTTACAATTCCCATATTCATTCCCGCTTTGATGGCGTGATAGAGGAAAACTGAGTGCATCGCTTCTCTTACCGTATCATTTCCCCTAAACGAAAACGAAACGTTAGAAACACCACCAGAAACCGAAACGTAAGGTAAGTTTTCACGAACCCATTTTGTTGCTTCAATGAAATCCAATGCGTTTCTGCGATGTTCTTCCATGCCTGTTGCAACTGGGAAAATATTGAGGTCGAAAATAATGTCTTCCGCAGGAAAACGGACTGTGTTCGTTAAGAGTTTATAACTTCTTTTACAAATTTCTATTCTGCGTTCGTAATTATCAGCCTGTCCATTTTCATCAAAAGCCATTACAACTACTGCAGCACCATATCTTTTAATGGCTTTAGCTTGACGAACAAATTCTTCTTCACCACCTTTTAAACTGATGGAATTGACTACACATTTTCCTTGAACCACTTGCAAACCAGCTTCTAAAATTTCCCATTTAGAAGAATCTATCATCATTGGAATTCTGGAAATATCAGGTTCTGAGGCGATTAAATTCAAGAATTTAACCATGCAATATTTTCCGTCTAAAAGTCCATCATCAAAACAAATGTCTAAAATCTGTGCGCCACCTTCCACTTGATGACGAGCAATTTCTAAAGCTTCAGAAAATTTTTCTTCTTTAATCAATCTGAGAAATTTCTTAGAACCTGCTACATTGGTTCTTTCTCCAATATTGATAAAATTGGATTCTGGAGTTATAATTAAAGGTTCTAGACCCGAAAGTTTTAAATATTTCATATTATAAATGAGATAATTAGTTAATTTGAAAATAAGATAATGCTTGTGAAAAGCATCGCATTAACTCATCATCAAATTATCACATCAACTTTTCTTGGTTGATAATCTTTAACGATTTTTGCGATTGCTGCAATGTGGTCAGGAGTTGTTCCGCAACAACCACCAACGATATTTACCAATCCTTTTTCTGCATATTCACGGATTTGTTCTGCCATAAATTCTGGAGATTCATCGTATTGACCGAAAGCATTCGGTAAACCAGCGTTTGGATAAGCAGAAATGAAAAATTCAGAATTATTAGAAATGGTTTCTAAATAAGGTGTCAATTGTTTCGCTCCTAGAGCACAGTTAAATCCTACACTTAATAAGTTAAGATGAGATATTGAAACCAAAAATGCTTCAGCAGTTTGTCCGCTTAGCGTTCTTCCAGACGCGTCTGTGATGGTTCCAGAAACCATAATTGGAATCTGAATTTTTCTTTCTTCTTGAATTTGGTCTATGGCAAAAAGTGCAGCTTTTGCATTCAAAGTATCAAAAATGGTTTCTACCAAAAGGATATCAGAACCGCCATCTAAAAGTGCTTCTGCTTGTTGTTTGTAAGCAATTCTTAACTCTTCAAAAGTAATGGCTCTGTAACCAGGGTCATTTACATCCGGAGAAAGAGATGCAGTTTTATTAGTAGGGCCAATAGAACCTGCTACAAATCTTGGTTTTTCTGGAGTTAAAGCCGTGAATTCATCACAAACTTTTCTTGCAATTTTTGCGGATTCATAATTCAGTTCATACACCAAATCTTCCATGTGGTAATCTGCCATTGCAATGGTAGTCGCAGAAAAAGTATTGGTTTCGATGATGTCTGCACCAGCTTCTAAATATTTTTTGTGTACCGCTTCAATAGCATGAGGCTGAGTGAGAGAAAGTAAATCATTATTTCCCTTCAATGGAGATTCCCAGTTTTTAAATCTCTCGCCACGATAGTCTTCTTCCGTAAACTGATATCGCTGAAGCATAGTTCCCATAGCTCCGTCTAGAACGAGGATTCTTTGCTGTAAATTTTGATAAAGTATGTCGCTATTTTGCATTTCAATGTGATTAAAAAAATGAAATGCTATAAGAAAAGTTGAGGGACTCAACTGTTTTTATGTGTTATCTATCCCAAAAATGAGTAGAATGTAGCACCTTTTCTCGTTTCAGAAACGCGATAGGTTGCCAAGGTTTCACAGAGTCTAATCTCTCCACCTTTCTTGATAACATTTCGATTGTATGAAAGAACAAATCTTTTGCAAAGCTATATCATTTTTTTCACAATAAGAAATTGTCATTGAAAAAATTAATCTAAATGAAATTTCATAGTTTTTATTTTTTTCTACCTTCGCATCATGTTATTTTAAAAAATAATGGTTATGAATGCTGAAAAACAACGATTACAAGATATAAATTACAGAACTTGGGGACCTTATGTTAGCAATAGACAGTGGGGAAACGTAAGAGAAGATTATTCCTTTGATGGAAATACATGGGGAGCAACTGGTCATGATGATGCAGAAAGCAGAACTTACAGATGGGCAGAAGAAGGAATTGCGGGAATTTCTGATGACAAACAACGTTTGTACTTCGCTTTTTCTTTTTGGAATAAAAAGGATAAAATGGTCAAAGAACGTTTCTTTGGATTGAGCAACCATCAAGGAAATCATGGTGAAGACATTAAAGAAATTTTCTATTATTTAGACAATACGCCTACTCATTCTTACATGAAAATGGTGTACAAATATCCGCAGAATGCCTTTCCTTACGAAGATTTAATCAAGACAAATGCAGAACGAAGCAATAAGGAAACAGAATATGAAATTATAGATACAGGAATTTTTGACCAAAATGAATATTTCGATATTTTTATAGAATATGCCAAAATTCACCATGATGATATTTTAATCAGAGTTACCGTCACCAACCGAAATACAGAAAAAGCACCTTTGGTGATTTTGCCCACACTTTGGTACAGAAATAATTGGAGTTGGGGGTATAATTCTTATAAACCTAATTTTACAACGCGCCATCGTGGTCAAATAGAAATAGAACATGAGAGTTTGGGCATGAAAAAACTTTATTCTCGTGACAAATCCGTGAAAATTCTTTTCTGCGAAAATGAAACCAATACCGAAAAATTATTCGGAAAAAAATCTGAAAATAAATACTTTAAAGATGGAATTAACCATTATATCGTTCATCAAAAAAACACGGTGAATCCTAAAAAGTTCGGAACTAAAGCGGCTTTTGTAATCGATACGGAATTAGAAGGTGGAGAAACTAAAACTTTTGATTTCAGAATGTCTCCTCATAAAATGGAGAACGCTTTTTTTGATTTTGATGAGGTTTTTGAAGTAAGAAAAAAAGAATCTGATGAATTTTATGACGAAATTCAAAAAGATTTTAACTGCGAAGATGAAAAAAATGTGCAGCGACAAGCTTTTGCAGGATTGCTTTGGAATAAACAATTTTATCATTATAAAGTTGGAAAATGGTTAAATGGAGACCCAAATTTCCCTGTGGAAAGGAATTTTGAGCATCATGTAAGAAATGTAGAATGGAAACACATGAATTGCAAGGACATTATTTCTATGCCAGATAAATGGGAATATCCGTGGTTTGCAACGTGGGATTTAGCCTTTCACTGTGTGAGTTTTAGTATTTTAGACCCAGATTTTGCCAAAAATCAATTGCAGTTATTGACCAAAGAATGGTACATGCATCCTAACGGTCAGCTTCCAGCGTATGAATGGGATTTTTCAGATGTCAATCCGCCAGTTCACGCATGGAGCACTTTTAGAGTTTTTAAAATCGATGAAAAAATCAATGGAAAACCAGATATTCATTTCTTAGAAAGTGTTTTTCAGAAATTATTGCTCAATTTTACGTGGTGGGTAAACCGAAAAGATAAAAATGGGAAGAATGTTTTCGGAGGTGGATTTCTTGGATTGGATAATATTGGTGCTTTTGACAGAAATATGCAGTTCAAAAACGGAGAATATCTAGAACAAGCTGATGGAACTTCTTGGATGGCGATGTTTGCTCTGAATATGATGAGAATTTCTATGGAATTGGCACTGTATAATCCAGTTTATGAAGATATGGCGATTAAATTTTTTGAGCATTATCTCTACATTGCAGAAGCCATGGAAAATCTTGGCGAAGGAAAAAATGGACTTTGGAACGAAGAAGACGGATTTTTCTATGACGTATTGCAACTTAGCGACGGAACTGGAATTTCTCTAAAATTAAGAAGTATTGTAGGTCTCATTCCGATGTTTGCGGTAGAAGTAATAGAACACGAAATGCTTCAAAAACTGCCTAATTTTACCGAAAGAATGGACTGGATTCTAAAAAATAAACCCGAACTAGCCAAATTGGTTTCGCATTGGGATGTAGAAGGAAAAGGCAGAAAACATCTCATGAGTATTTTGAGAAAAACGAGATTGACTAAAATTCTGAATAGAATGTTAGACGAAAAAGAATTTTTAAGTGAATTTGGAATTCGTTCGATGTCAAAGGTTTATGAAAAAAATCCGTTTCAATTAGAAATTAATGGCATCAATCACGTTGTGCATTATACGCCTGCCGAAAGTGATAGTCGAATGTTTGGCGGAAACAGCAATTGGAGAGGTCCGATTTGGTTCCCGATTAATTTTTTAATTGTAGAAAGTCTTCAGCGATTTTATTTTTATTACGACGAAAGTTTGAAAGTGGAGCTTCCTACCGGAAGTGGAAATTTCCAAAATCTAAATTATGTAGCAGATCATTTGAGTCAAAGATTGTGCAATATTTTCTTACCAGATAAAGACGGAAATCGTGCTTTTAATGGGAATGTAGATAAATTAAACCATGATGAACATTTCAAAAATTACGTGATGTTCTACGAATATTTTCATGGAGATAATGGTCGTGGAGTAGGCGCTTCTCACCAAACTGGCTGGACTTCTACCGTTGCCAAATTATTACACCCGAGATTGAAAAATTAGATTTTTTGATTTTCATCCTTTAAGATTGAGGTAAAAAAGTCAAAAATTAATCTTTTAAAATTTTCAAGCCAATACTACAATTCAAGCAGTTTTTGTATGAACATAAATGTTTATGATGATACAAAAACGCTTGGGTTTCTAATGCTGAACTAAATTTTACGTTCAGTTTTTTCCATGAAGAGATGATAGAATTTTTTTCAGGGCTTAAATTTTTGTAAAATTCTAAAACTTGGTCAGTTTTTTCGGGATTTATATTTTTAAAATACGTGTAAATAATAGGCAAAACTGCATTGATGAGAAGAATTTCTATGAAATCGTCAGACAATTTTTTCTCTATTTTTTCTTCGGAAGCTTTTTCGAACGTGTAGTGATTTTCCCAAAAATCTGAAGTTTTTACTTTTTCGAAAAGGGATTTTAATTCCTGAATATTTTTAGCCTTTAAAATTTTAGAAAATAAATTGGGCTGAAGATGATAAAGCGTCGCCAACTGAGAAAGCCGAATCGTAGGAAAAGAAGGAGGCATTAACCGCATGAATTTTACTGGAAAAGTTTGTTCTGAAATTTTAAATTTTATTTTCAAAAATTCAAATTCTCTCTTCCATTTTTGATTTGTTTCGGTTTCTTTTTCTAATATATTTCCTTTCCCAAAAAGTAAACTTTCTAACTGAAATTGATTTTGTGAAATCTTTTGAATGATTTTAAAATCAATGTTTTCTGCAATATTTTGATAAATTTCTGCATTTACTTTTAATCCAAAACTGTAGGCTAGTTTTTGAAATAAAACGGCTTCGTAATTGTTCTTTGATTGATTTAAAAGTTGGTCAATTTCTATAGATTTTTCGTCTAGTTTTTTGAGTAAAGTCTCTTCTGAAAAAAGAAAAGGAACTTTAGAAGCATCAAAGATGCTTTCGCAAGGAATGAACTGATATTGGTTTTCTAAAGTTTGATATTTGGCAAGAATTCCCTTGTTAATGTAATCTTTTAGTTCTAAAGTAGGAATTCCGGCTTCTTTAAGTTCAGAAACATCTGTGTCATTAAAATAAACAATATGTAGAATTACTGATTGATAGTCTTTTTGAAGGTCATGATTGTGAAAATACCAGTCCGAAGATTTCACATGAATTTCTATGTTTCCTGCTAAAACGATGTTTTTCGTTTTAATTTTTGCCAAAGAAAAATCAGGTCCAGAATTGGTGTTCAATGTTCCAAAATCTAGAATTTCGATTGGGTTTTCATCGGTGTCTTTGAAGTCAAATTTGGAAAATATCTTATATTTCCAAAGATATTGGAGTAAATTTTCGTTCATGGTTGGTTAGTTTTTTAGTTTTATTTCCCGCAGATTTACTTTTTGTAGAATCTGCGAGAATGATTGTTAAGCCATTTTATGAAATTCTTCTAGCGTTTCTTCATACATTTTTTCATAAATCGGAAGAATATTGACTAAGTCAAATTCCAATGCTCTTGCTTTAGCTTTTTTCTTGATTTCTGCGAGAAGTTTATCGTCTGAAAGCAATTTTATCGCATAACTTGCCATGGCTTCTACATTTCCTACTTCTGCTAAAAATCCGGTTTCTCCCTGAATGTTTACCTCTGGAATTCCACCTGCATTACTCGAAATTACAGGCGTTTCTGCTGCCATTGCTTCCAAAGCTGCCAAACCGAAACTTTCTTGTTCTGAAGGCAATAAAAACACGTCTGCAAACTTCAGAATTTGATATAAATTATCTACTTTTCCGAGAAGTTTAATTTTGTTGATGAGGTGAGGATTTTCATTGATAAATTCATTGATGACTTCTACATCTGGACCGTCTCCCAAAATCAATAATTTAGATTTTACCGATTTTTCAACTTTGTTGAAAATGTCTAAAACATCTTTAATTCTCTTTACTGGACGAAGATTGGAAACGTGAATTAGAATTTTTTCATCTACATTGGCAAAATGATTTCTTTGGCAAGTTTTTAAATCTTCAAATTCTGTATTGTCGATGAAATTGGTGATGACTTCAATCTCTTTGGTGATTTTAAAAAATTTCAAAGTATCACTTTTCAAACTTTCAGAAACCGTAGTAATTTTATCTGATTGGTTGATTGAAAATTCTACCGCATGTTTGTAACTTGGGTGTTGACCAACCAAAGTGATGTCTGTTCCGTGAAGTGTGGTAACTAACGGAATATCAGCGTTTTCTTCTTTTAGCATTTGCTTGGCGAAAAAAGCAGCATAGGCATAAGGAATGGCGTAATGTGCATGTAAAATATCTAATTTGTACAATTTCACCACTTGATAAATCGTGGAAGAAAGTGCAATGTCAAACGGTTGATGTTTGAACAAAGGATAGGTTTGTACATTTACTTTGTGAAAGAAAATGTTTGGGTCTGTCATGTCTAATCTTGCAGGCAATTCAGAGGAAATAAAGTGCACTTCATAACCTTTTTTGGCAAGAGACATTCCGAGTTCTGTGGCTACGATTCCGCTACCACCGTATGTTGGATAACAAAGGATTCCTATTTTCATTTTATTTTTTGTGAAACGATTACGTTTCTAATTATTTTGTATTAAAAGTTTATCATCAAACCAAACATCTTCATATCCATTTTTATCAATTAGAAACCTAAAACCTGGTTCTAGTCCTAAATAATCAATAATTTTTGGATAAATTTCTAATAAATGTTCGGCACAAATTGGTTTAAAAAAGTCTTTATTTTCAGAGTATTCACCAAACCAAATATACCAACCAGAAGTGCCTTTTTCAGAAGAATGTCTTAAACCATTAATAGGTTCTAAATTGTGATTTTCTGAAATTCCCACAAATAATTTTTTGTTAAATGGTTTCCATTCAGAATTATATTTTTCACAAATTTGTTTTTGAAAATGGATATGATAATTCCAACTATTGCTAGAAAGTAGTTCATCATTTCCATTAAGTAATTTTTCTTTCCATAAAATCATATTCTTCTTATTAATTTCAAAATTTATGATTTCATTGTCCCATTGAAAAATAATTTCGTCAACTATTTCGTCTTCAAAACTAATGTCTTCATCAAAAACATTTTCAGATGCAAAATTTAAAATATCATACTTGTCAATTTCTCCATTGATAAATTGATTACAAATTTCTATTAATATTTTTCTTGTTATTAACACTTTTAAATTAATTTAAATCTATTCCGCTTCCTGCTTTCAAATTTTCATTAACAATTACAGGCAATTTTCCGGAAACTTTTGTTTTTCCTAAAACCGCTTTTGCAGAAGCTTTCATAGACAAATCATTGTTTTCATAACTTACCAAAACCGTAGAAATTTTAGAAATATCAACATCTTTCAAAGCGTAAGGCGAACCAAAAACATCTAAAATTACATTTTGTTTTTTGCTTAATTCTGCTAAAATGTCTTTGCTTTCCTGTGAAATTTTATACGGTTTATAAGCCGTAGAATTGTCTTTGTGAAAACCAACAATCACCGTAGAATTTTCAGGAATTTGAGCAATTTCAGTTTTTGAAATAACTTTTACTGTAGTTCCTAAATTTAAATTTTCTACAAAAGTCTGAAACGGCGCTTCTTCCAAAGGAAGGTAATAATAGGTTTCGCTGCAACTTAAAGGCAAAAGATTTTTTTCGTCTTTTAACAAAGTTATTGCGTTGGAATATAATTTTTCTGAAAGTTCTGCGTGAGAAGCGTTGTTTAAATCTTCATTAATATTTTCAGGATTTATGGATTTTAAATTTTGAAGTCCCAATAAATATTTTGTTTTCAGAATTTTCTTTACACTTTCTGCAAGACGGTTTTCGGTGATTTCACCTTTTTCTAAGGCTGATTTTATCAAAGCTTTTCCGTTTGGAACGTCTTGTGAAAAAAGCATGATGTCATTTCCCGCTTTGAAAGCTCTCAAATCTAATTGACCTGCAGGAAATTTCTTCGCTACAGCATTCATATTCAAAGCATCAGTAATAATTAAACCATTGTATTGATAAGATTTTTTGAGCAAATTGGTAATGACTTCATAAGAAACAGAAGCAGGAATTCCCGATTGTTTTTCTAAAGCTGGAACATATAAATGTGCAACCATAACTCCGCCAATTTTTTTATCAAGCAAAGCTTTGAAAGGAGCTAATTCCACAGAATTGAGTCGCTCCAAATTGTGCGAAACCACTGGTAAATCTAAATGAGAATCTGTATCTGTATCGCCATGACCAGGGAAATGTTTCATAGAAGCGAGAACACCATTGTCTTGCAAACCTTGTGCATAAGCCAAACCTTTGGCAATCACATTATTGATGTCTGACCCGAAACTTCTGTTGCCAATAATAGGATTTGCAGGATTGGTATTCACATCTACAACTGGCGCGAAATCCCAATAAATGCCCATTCTTTTACAATCTTCAGCAATTTTGGAAGTCATTTCATAGATGACAGAATTGTCTTGAATGGCTCCTAAAGTCATAGCCCAAGGAAATTTATGCGCGGCTGGAAATCTTTGGAACAATCCCCATTCTCCATCAATGCCAATCATCATTTTTACTCTAGATTTCCCTTGAAATTCATTCAGCAATTGGATGTGTTTTTCGGCGTTGTCTTGCATGAGAATCAATCCACCAATTTTTTCTTTTTCTACGAGATTTCTAATTTTCTGAATTTCTTCTTCGCCACGATTATTGTACAAAGCTACAATGTATAATTGTCCTATTTTTTCGTCTAAAGACAATTGTTGATACAGAGAATCAGCATATTTTTCGGCTTTTTGCTCTAAATTTTTCGGAGCGTTTTTGGGAAAATATTGTGCCGAAAGATTGGCGAAAATTAATATGAATAAATAAGTGAATATATTTTTGATGAATTTCATAAAAACAATGTTATTCAACAAAAATACAAACATATTTTTGTGATTGCTATAGAAATAATGTATTTCTAAAATTTTAAATCATTAAAAGTTAAGAATTAGCTTAGAATTAAGCCTTTTTTGAATCAATTATTTGTGATTTCGTTTCAAGAATTCTACCATTTTGGGAATGGAATTTTGTGGAAATTCGTGTCCTGCATTTCGGTCTTCTATGATGATTTCCTTGTTTTCAGAAGTTTTATAAGTTGTTATTTCGCCTTCTGTTTGTGCTGTGTTTTCATTGGCTTCAAAGAATTTTAGATATTGCTTGGAAGAAAATTTTTGAATTTTATAAGGCACGATTTTATCATTTTTTCCAAAACTGATCCAAACGTATTTTTGAGGAGCTGTTCTTAGCCAAACTCCACCAGGACCAGCAACAGTAACGAATGCAGCAAATTTTTCTGGTCGCATTTTCCATAAAACATTTACAAATCTAGAACCATTAGAATGACCAACTGTATAAATTCTATCAAAATCAAGGTTGTATTTTTTAGAAATTTGAGAAAAAACTTCATCAAAAAACTTCACATCTCGGTTTTGTAATTCGTCTGGATTCATTTGCCAACCGTTGTATTTTCCTTCTTTATCAACTAAGGAATTGGTAACTCCGGGAATTCCTTGCATATAAATGACTAACGCTTCGGGGAAATTTTGATGAAAATTAAGATTTTTACAGGCGTGTTTCGCATTCCCACCATGACCGTGAAAAACAAAAACCACTGGAGTTTTTTCTGAATTTATTTTGGGCTCAAAAAAAATTGCTTTTCTTTCTACGCCATTAATTTGATAAAATTTTTCAGTTTGAGCGAATAGTTTTATGCTGAAAATCAATAAGAAAACGATGATTGTGTTTTTCATTTTAAAAGCTTTGATTCTTTGATGAAAATTAAACAATAAAGTTAAAAATTTATTTTGGCACGCAACTTGGAATGTAAAAAGCATCAACCAACAAATAATTACTGATATGAAAAAATATTTTACTTTAATGGTTCTTGCGATTTTCGGAGGATTATTGATGATGAGCTGCGAAATGAACGAAGTGGTAGATAGAGATATTCAAGATAATGATACGTATCCTGTGATGAAGGATGTAACGGGAACTTTTAGTTCTACTAACAATTATGCCTTAGATCAGGCGATTGATATTCCTTCTTCTGATGTAGTTTTAGTGTATAGAAATATCAATTCTAACAGCTCAGCAAGTGCAATTTGGCAACTTTTGCCTAAAACTTTTTACTTGAGCGATAACAGAGAATTAGATTACAACTTTATTTTTGATACAAAAAGAGTTCAAGTAAGAACCGAAGCTAATTTTGACCAATCTACCATGACAAGTACAGAAAGAGCTACTTATCTTAACAATCAAACGTTTAGAATTGTACTGGTTCCAGCTTCTAGAGCGAATAGAAATGCCTCACAAGTAAATTACGAGGATTATAATGCAGTAGTGAAATATTTTAACTTAAAAGAACCAAAATAATCACTAAATCATTCAAAACCATCCATATATTAATTTTTTACATAAAAGAAATCCTAGCAAAATGAATTGCTGGGATTTTTTGTTGGGTAATAAAAATCAGATTTTTTTCCCACAAAAAGTTCTTACCTTTGTTGTCCTTTTAAAATTAAAATTATGAGTGTTCACATCAGTGCCAAAAAAGGCGAAATTGCAAAAACGGTATTACAGCCAGGAGATCCTTTAAGAGCTAAATACATCGCAGATAATTTTCTAGAAGATGTAAGATTGGTAAGCAAGACCAGAAATATTTTTTATTTTACAGGTTTGTATAAAGGAAAAGAAATTTCTGTAGGAGCAAGTGGAATGGGAGTGCCAAGTATTGGGATTTATTCTTACGAATTATTTACAGAATATGATGTAGATACCATTATCAGAATTGGGACTTGTGGTGGTTATACTACAGATCTTAATGTTTTTGATCTAATTAATGTAGATGGAGCAGCAAGTGAATCTACTTATGCTAAATTTGCTTGGGAAATGGATGAAGAAATCATGTATCACCAAGGAAAAGCCTTTGATGTAATTAATGAAACGGCTAAAGAATTAGCTCTTGAAACTAAAGCGGCAAATATTCACACCAGTGATGTTTTCTACAGAAAAACACCAGGAATTCCTGCAATTGCAGAGAAATATAATTGTCCAGCAGTAGAAATGGAAGCTTTCGCACTTTTTGCTAATGCCAAACATTTAGGGAAAAATGCAGCAACGATTTTGACGGTTTCAGATATTATTCCAACAGGTGAAGAAATTTCTGCTGACCAAAGAGAAACTGCTCTTAGAACCATGATGACTCTGGCTCTAGAAAGTGGAATTAAACTTTAAAAAGTTCAAATAGATACTAAAAACGCTTCGAAATTCTCGAAGCGTTTTTTTATTTTTCTGTTTCGTCATCTAGAAGATGCCCGAAATATTCTTTTTTAGTTTTCAGATATTCTTTGCTGTTTTCATTAGCCTCCATCTGAAGTGGAATTCTTTTGTTGAGATGAATTTCGCTGTTTTCTACGAATTTAATTTTATCAGGATTATTCGTCAAAAGATTGATTTCTTTTACGTCTAATAATTTTAAAATTTCAATCGCAACATTAAAATCTCTATCATCTGCAGGAAGACCTAATTGAAGATTCGCTTGAACGGTATCTAATCCTTTTTCTTGTAATGCGTAAGCTTTGAGCTTATTGATAATGCCAATGTTTCTACCTTCTTGGCGAAGATAAACGATGATGCCTCCGTTTTCTTGAATAAATTTCATGGCTGCATCTAACTGCTGACCGCATTCACATTTTTTAGAATGGAAAACTTCTCCAGTAATGCATTCTGAATGAAAACGAACATTAATAGGTTTAGAAAAATCTGTATTTTCTGCCACCAAAGCGATATGAGGCATCCAGTCTTTTTCGCTATCAGAAAAAGCCATTACTCTAAAGTTTCCAAAATCGGTAGGAACTAATGATTCTGCCTGTAATGTTATCATCTAATTTTTTATGTAAAGATAAGATTTACTTAGATTCTGTACTATCGAAAGAATCTATAAGACTAATGTTTGTTTTGATTTTAGCCAAATATCTATTCAGTAATTCTAAATCGTCTTTCGGAAGACTCGTTTTCAGTGTCTGAATTGTTTTATAAGAATTGGAGTAGTTGTTGTAAGCCTTAGTTTGTTCCGCTTTGTTATTCTGTTTGATAGAATAAATGTAATCAGAAATATGCAGTTTCATTTTATAAATTTCTGCATTGAGTTTTTGATTTTTAAAAACTGGAAATTCTGTAAGCGTATTAGTGATTTCTGAGAGATAACTTACTCTTTCCATAGATTTATACGTCTGTTCAGAAAAACTAGTTTGGGTAGAATAACTCGAAAAACTATTAGACAAAGGAGATAAATTTACTTTTTCTACCGAGCACGAAGTCAATAGAAGCAAGGCGAAAAGTAAATTTATTGTATTTCTCATTTTTATGAATTAGATTTTTGATAAAGGATAGGGTTAAGACTTTCGTCATTATACATTTTCATTTGTTTGTATACCTTCATCTTAACATCGCCGTTTTCTATATCTAAAAGTAATTGATCAATCGCTTGGCTTAAATCTTCTTTCTGCTCTAGAAGTACATTGAGTTTTTCTGTACATTTTGCTCTATGTTCTTCTGTAGCAGATTCTCTAGTAGCTTCTTGGTTCATGTGGTACACTTTCAGAACGAGAATTGAAAATCTATCAATTGCCCAAGCTACCGTTTCTGTATTGATTTTAGCGTCTGATTTAGGCGTAATATTTTGATATTTTTGAAAAAAATAACTGTCAATATATTCCACCAAATCAGTTCTTTTTTGGTTAGAAGCATCAATTGTTCTTTTCAATTGTAGTGCTTCTACCGGATCAATATTTTCGTCTCTAATGATATCTTCTAAATGCCATTGTACGGTATCTATCCAATTCTTAGTATACAAAAGATGTTCCAAACTGCCATTTTCGAATGGATTATTGATGGGAAAGTCTACATTATCATGTAAATGATAATCTTCAACAGATTTGTTGAAGATATTCCATGCGTGTTCGGTAAAAGACATGTTAAGAAGGATTTTGAGATTTATCTTCTGGTTTTTTTTCGTCTTCTTTTACAGCGTCTTTAAATTCTTTAATTCCGCTACCAACTCCTCTCATTAATTCAGGGATTTTTTTACCTCCGAAAAGTAATAAAAGTACTACAGCAACAATTAGCATATGTTGCCAAGAAAGTGATAGTATAATAATTGGTGAAATCATTTTTGAAAATTTTTACAAAGGTAAGGATTTTTTAATACGAAACCCAATCTAATGGATTAACTGGATTGGCTCCATTCCAAATTTGAAAATCGAGGGCAAAATTCCCATCAAAATCAGTTCCGATACTTCCAATGGTGGTTCCTGCAGAGACTTGTTGGTTTTTGGCAACGTTTACATTATCCAAGTTTCCATAGATACTGAAGTAGTCTCCATGTTTAACCAGTACTGTTTTTGCGCCTCCACTTACCAAAATGTTGCTCACAACACCTGGGAATACGCATCTTGCTTTCGTTCCGTTTGGAACTACCACTTTTATTCCGTTATTTTCAATAGTAATTCCTTTGAAAACTGGGTGCGGTTGTCTGCCAAATCTTTCGGTAACCTGTCCAGAAGGAACAGGGAAAGACATTTTTCCTTTATTTGCTGCGAAGTTGCTTCCTGCGGTAATTGCTCCCACTCCGAAGTCTTTCATTTTTTTCTCTTCTACAGCTGCTTTTTCTTTATCTGTTTTATCTGCTAATGCTTTTGATGCATTTCTAGCTTCATCAGCTTTTGCTTTAGCGGCATTTGCTTTTTCTTCAGACTCTTTTTTCTCTTTTTCTGCTTTAGCTATTTTTTCTGCATCATTTTTTTCTTTGGCAACTCTTTCTGCTTCTGCTTTTTCACGGGCTAGTTTTGTAGCTTTTCTTTCTTCTTCTTCCGCTTTTTTCTTCGCAAGAGCAAGAGCATCAGCTTTCGCTTTATTCTCAGCGTCTATTTTTGCTTTTTCTTTTTCTGCTGCAATTTTTGCTAGTCTTATTCTTTCTGCTTCTGCTTTTTTATCTGCTTCAGCTTTAGCTTTAGCCGCTTTTATCTCTTCATTGATGAGATTTCTGATGGCATTTTCTACCTTTTTATTTTCGGCTTGCTTGGTTCTAAGTTCTCCTACCAGTTTTGCCTCGTTTTTCTTAAATTCTTCTAAAAGTACTTCTTTTTGTTTTCTTTCTACTTGAATTACAGCGAGTTCTTGTTTTTGTTTATTAAGAAGGTTTTCTTTTTCTTTTACAGATTTTTGCTTTAAACCGATGGATTTTTTGATTTGAGTAGCTTTTTGATTAATCTCAGCAGCTTTTTTATCTTGATATTCTCCGTATTGCTTGATGTATTGAACTCTTCTCAATGCTTCTCCTAAATCTCTGGAAGAAAGAATGAAAGTAACTTTGTTTTGAACACCTTTGTTTTTATATGCTTTTACTAGAATATCAGCATATTCTTTACGAAGAACTTTCAGTTCACGGTTAAATTTATTGATTTCTAACTGACGGAGGTAGATGTCATCTTCTATGAATCTTTTCTCTTTCTGAGTGTTATTATAAACTCTTTCTCGGAGCGCAATTTTTTTATTGACATCATTAAGGTAAGCAAGAGATAATTTTGCTTCTCCTCTGGCTTTTGCAAGAGTAGCATTAATGGCAGCAATTTGTTTTTTGAGCTCTGAATTTTGTTTTTGCAGTTGTTCTTTTCTTCCTTGTTGAGAAAAGAAAATGCTAAAGGCTAGTAATCCTAATAATAAACTCAGTTTCTTATGCATCATTTAATTTCTGTCTTTGTATAATTAGTAGGAATGGAAAAAGGAGTTTCCATCTTCAAAAATTCAAATTTCGTATTTTCTATTAAAATTTGGTCTGTTTTCTGTGCTTTTATAATTATTTTAACACTTTTTGGGAGTTTTTGTGAACCGAAAATTTCATAATCATTATAGCTCACTTCTAGGCTATTATTGTTTTTAATGTCTTGTAAAAACACCTTTTTCAAAGCCAATTCAGGAGAATATTCTAGTGAAGTTTTGTACTCACTTGTTTTGCCATTTACCGTGATAATTTGGTTTTTAGCAGAATTTAGCACATAACCGTTTTCATTTTGCAAAAAGGTATAATCTTTTTCATTGACAGGAATAAAGGTTTTACCCAAAAGTAAATTTTGTAAAGCTCTGTAATCTATGAAATTAACTTTCAAAAGATTGTTGATATAGTCAAAATTAGAATCAATATACGTCTTATTTATCTTTTCGTAGGCTTTGATTCCGGCAGGTGTAATATTAGCTCTTGCTTGAGACATGAAAAGGAATGAAAAATTTGCCCAAATTTGTTGGTCATTTTCTATATAAAATGTTCCATCAATAGTTGGGATAAATCTGTCTGTCTCTGCATTGACTTTGCTGGTGATTTTTAAACTTTCAAAAGCATCTTTTTTAGTAATTGTTTCGAAAAAAGCTTTATTAGAACTTACATTTTCTGTAATAATGGGAGTTTGTTCTACGATTTTTCTTGCTTTACAAGATAATAAAGCTAATGATGAAAGAAGGATAAGTATATAATTTTTCATATTTTATGATTGTAAATGTTACTTGTGGAAGAACATTACAATTTTAACGCCAAACCACACAAAATGTTTTGTGTGGTTTGGTTATTTATTTGATTTATAGCAGATTAATCATTTCCTTTTGATAAAAAATCTAGCACCGAATAATCTCCTAAGGAAATTTCTCTAGAAACGCCAAAGTATTGTGCATGGCTACCAATCATAGAGTTACTTAAATTACCATGATTGATGACCGTTTTCTCTTGAATCAAAGAATTTTCGATATTAGAATTTTCTATGCAAGTTCCGTTTCCTAAAGAAACATAAGGCCCGATTTTAGAATTTTTAATTTTTACATTTTCCCCGATAAAACATGGCGGAATGATAAGGCTGTTTTCTATTTCTGCTGTTGCTGGGAAATTTGCAAATTCTTCTTTTTCGTATTGAAGGATTTTACCATTGGTTTCTACGGTAGCATTTTTATTTCCACAATCCATCCAATCATCTACTTTTCCTAGAGAGAATTTAGCTCCTTTCTGGCGAAGGTTCTCGAGAGCTGTCGTTAATTGATATTCACCACCTACTTTTATATCATTACTCATGATATAATTAATTTCTTCCATCAATTTTTCTGCTGATTTGAAATAATAAATTCCAATAATCGCTAAATCAGAAACGAAAGTTTGTGGTTTTTCTACAAAGTCAGTGATGAAACCATAATCGTCTAATTTTACAACACCAAAAGCAGATGGATCAGCTACTTTTTTAACCCAAATTACCCCATCAGAATTGGTATCTAGTTTAAAATCGGCACGGAAAAGGGTATCCGCAAATGCTACGACTACGTCTCCTTGCATAGATTGTTCTGCGCATTTTATAGCGTGAGCTGTTCCTAGAGGTTCGTCTTGCGTATAAACGCTTCCTTTTGCTCCTAGTTTTTCTGCAATTTCTATTAAAGATTGTTCAACTTCTGGTCCAAAATCTCCTATGATAAATGCTATTTCATCTATGTTTTCGCCAGCTACTTTTGCTATATCTTCTACTAATCTTTGTACAATCGGTTTTCCTGCAATAGGAATTAATGGTTTAGGAACGGTAAGTGTGTGTGGTCTTAGTCTAGAACCACGTCCAGCCATTGGAACTATTATTTTCATAGTTTAATTTGGTTTAAAATTATTTGTGTTTTTAATTGTTATTTTTTTGCGACTCCAGAACTGCCAAAACCACCTTCTCCGCGTTCTGTTTCTTCTAAAGTGTCTACTTCTTCCCAAGTTGCGGTTTCGTGTTTAGCAATTACCATTTGAGCGATTCTGTCGCCATCATTAATGGTAAATTCTTCGGCCGATAAATTTACTAAAATTACTCCAATTTCTCCGCGATAATCAGCGTCTATTGTTCCTGGAGTATTGAGAACGGTAATTCCGTTTTTTAGAGCAAGACCACTTCTAGGTCTTATTTGTGCTTCGTAACCTTCTGGAAGTGAAATGAATAAGCCTGTGCTGATTAATCTTCTCTCTAAAGATTTCAGCGTGATGGGTTCAGAAATATTAGCATATAAATCCATTCCTGCAGAAAGTACAGTTTGGTATTTTGGTAAAGCGTGTTTTGATTTGTTGATTACTTTTATGGTCATCTTTTTAAAATTCTTTTGATAATGGCTTGTTCCTTAAAGGCTACGAAACCGATGAATAATGCTAGAAATAAGTTTCCTACAATATAATTGGTTCTAAAATAATAAAACGAAATCATAGAAAGTGAAACCGAAATGACGAGATAAAGGATTACTTTCCCCGTGTTATAAGGAATAGGATATTTTATTCTTCCCCAAATGTAGGAAATTACCATCATACTCGTGAAGGTTACTAATGCAGCGGTTGCACTTGCCCAATATCCATATTCTGGAATAAAAAGTACGTTAATAAGCACTGTAATTGCCGCTCCTATGATAGAAATATATAAACCTACTCTGGTCTGGTCTGAAAGTTTGTACCAAATAGAAAGGTTAAGATAAATCCCTAAAAATAAAGCACCTAACATCACCATTGGAATGATTTCTATGCCTTCATAATAAAGCGGATTTCTCAAATATTTTTCAGAAATCCATTGAAGATTTACCATTAATCCCATGTAAATCAAACAATTACAGATCACGAAAACGTCCATCAAAACTGCATAAGTTTTGTGATTGTTTTTATCTTTGAAACTGCTGAAAAAATAAGGCTCAATTCCTAATTGATAAGCTTGTCTGAAAACCGTAATAAAAGTGGCGATTTTGTAAACAGCACCATAAACTCCAATCTGATGACGTGCTTCTTTATCAGGAAGTAAGTATTTAAGAAACTGTCTGTCAAGGGTTTGGTTTACAATTCCAGCCAAACCTGCAATCATTACTGGCCAAGAATAATTCATAATTCTTTTCCAAAGTTGAAAATCAAATTTTTTAAAGCTGAAATTCACAAATTCTTTGCCTACAATGGCTAAAGTCACAATACTTTGTACCAAATTAGCAATAAAAACGTAACCTACCCCAATTTCTGGATTATATTTTAGTCCAAGAATTCCCTCTGGAAATTTAGGCAACCATTTGATGAAAAATACCACTAAAAAAAAGTAAACCAATGAACCGATTACTTTAGAAAGCATATATTGGATAGGTCTTCCTTCTAATCTTAAAACTGCTGAAGGAATGGTAGAAAACGCGTCAAATGATAAAATAAATAAGAAAATGACCAAAAAATTCACTTGGTCTGGCGTTTCGAAAGCGTTCGCTAATTCTTGTCTGAAAACATATCCTAAAATCAAATAAATGAACCCTACAGAAAGAATGCTAAGTGCAGTAGTAGAGATTAAGGTTTTTTTGTCAATATCATCTTCTTGCGCAAAACGAAAAAACGAAGTTTCCATTCCGTGTGTTAAAAAAACCGTAATAACTCCAGCAATAGAGTACCAATCTACAAATGGTGAAGATGCAGCTGGCCCAAATGCTCGCGTAACGATAGGAGCGATAAGAAAAGGAAAAATCCTTACTAATACTGAACTTAAACCATAAATGGCGGTTTGTCCGAATAGTTTTTTATACAATTTTTTAGCGTTTTTAGATTGCAAAAATAACTATAAGATTTGGGATTTGGGATTTTAGATTTACGAATTTTTCATAAACCTTAGAATTGAACTTTTACACCTTCACAAAAACCTAAATTTCTTTGGCTTTCCTCAAAAGTTAAATTAAATTTGTAAAAATCTAAAAGTAAAATGAAAACCTTAATCAAAAACGCTGAAATTGTAAATGAAGGAAAGATTTTTAAATCTGATGTATTGATTGAAAATGATTTGATTGCAAAAATTTCCTCAACTATTTCCGAAGAAAATGTAGACAAAATTATTGACGCAGAAAATTCTTTTCTTATTCCAGGTCTGATAGACGATCAAGTGCATTTTCGTGAACCGGGATTAACTCATAAAGGCGATATAGAAAGCGAATCAAAAGCTGCAATTGCAGGTGGAGTTACCAGTTTTATAGAACAACCGAACACCGTTCCCAATGCGGTAACGCAAGAACTTTTAGAAGAAAAATACAAAATTGCTTCGGAGAAATCTTACGCCAATTATTCTTTTTCGATGGGCGGAACCAATGATAATTTAGAAGAAGTTCTGAAAACCAATCCAAGAAATGTAGCGGCCATTAAACTTTTTTTAGGCTCTTCTACAGGGAATATGTTGGTAGATAATCCCGAAATTTTGGAAGAAATCTTCTCTCAAGTAAAAATGCCGATTTGTGTGCATTGTGAAGACGAAGCGACCATCAGAAAAAATACAGAAATCTATAAAGAACAATACGGAGAAGATATTCCTGTGAAATTTCATCACTTAATCAGAAGCGAAGAAGCGTGTTATCTTTCAAGTTCAAAAGCAATAGAACTCGCCAAAAAAACTGGCGCGAGATTGCATGTTTATCATCTTTCTACTGCTAAAGAAATGGAACTTTTCCGAAATGATATTCCGTTAAAAGAAAAAAAAATCACCGCTGAAGTTTGTGTGCATCACCTTCATTTCACCAACGAAGATTATGAAACCAAAGGTTCTCTTATCAAATGGAATCCTGCAGTAAAAACTGAAACGGATAAAAATGGACTTTGGGAAGCACTTTTAGATGATAGAATAGATGTAATCGCCACTGATCATGCTCCGCATACTTTGGAAGAAAAATCTAACAAATATTTGAGCTGTCCTTCTGGTGCGCCTTTGGTTCAATATTCTTTACCTGTAATGTTTGAATATTTCAAAAAAGGCAAGATTTCTTTAGAAAAAGTGGTCGAAAAAATGTGTCATAATCCTGCTATTTTATTCGAAATTGAAAAAAGAGGTTTTGTGAAAGAAGGGTACAAAGCAGATTTAGTTCTCATTAATCCTAATGCAGAAATTACAGTCTCTAAAGAAAATATCCTTTCAAAATGTAGTTGGAGTCCGCTAGAAAACGAGACTTTTCACTCAGAAATCACACATACTTTCGTGAATGGTTTTCTGGCTTATGAAAATGGTAAGGTTTCTCTTGAAAAACACGGAGAAAGATTGCTTTTTGAAAGATAAAATCCTTCCTTTTCAAAAAATATGAATGTTTAAGAAACATTTTTACATTTTTTGCGTCTAATAGAAAAAAAATTAATTCAATATGATTAGAAAGCTTACTTTGGCATTTACTGCAGTATTAGTTTCTGTAGTTGCTTTTGCCCAAAACCAGTTTCAGTGGAAAGAAGCTTCGAGTGGCGGTTACACGTATAAATATGTAACCAATGACCATGCGAAAGCTCGTTTTTACACATTGAAGAATGGTTTAACTGTTATTTTAAGTCCTACGAATAAGGATCCTAGAATCCAAGCGTATGTTGCCATCAAAGCAGGAAGTAAAACAGACCCTGCAACCAATACTGGTTTGGCGCATTATTTAGAGCACATGTTATTCAAAGGAACTGATAAATACGGTTCATTAGATTGGTCTAAAGAAAAAGTAGAATTAGAAAAAATAGATGCTTTATATGAGCAATATAATTCTACTAAAGACGAAGTTCAAAGAAAAGCCATTTATAAAAAAATAGATTCTGTTTCTGGAGTTGCTGCAAAATATGCAATTGCAAACGAGTACGACAAAATGATGTCTGCAATGGGCGCTCAAGGAACCAATGCTTTCACAAGTTTTGAACAAACCGTTTATACAGATGACGTTCCTAGTGCTTCTTTAGATAAATATTTAGCAGTACAAGCAGAAAGATTCAGAAATCCAGTTTTGAGAATTTTCCACACTGAATTAGAAGCGGTTTACGAAGAAAAAAATAGAACGCTGGATAATGACGGAAGAAAAGTTTCTGAAACTTTATTCTCTAATCTTTTCCAAAAGCATAACTACGGTTTACAAACCACCATTGGTACAGTAGAACACCTTAAAAACCCTTCGTTAATAGAAATCAGAAAGTATTTTAATAAATATTACGTTCCTAATAACATGGGAATTATCCTTTCTGGTGACTTCAATCCAGATGAGGTAATTGCAAAAGTGGACAAAGCGTTTTCTTACATGCAACCAAAACCATTTGATAAATACACTTTCCAACCAGAAGATGCGATTACAGCTCCAATTGTAAAAGAAATTGTAGGTCCAGATGCAGAAAATTTAACCATTGGTTACAGATTACCTGGAAATAAAGATAAAGATGCTTTGTTAGCTGACTTAGTTGGTCAAATTTTAACCAACGGAAGAGCAGGTTTATTAGACTTGAACTTGGTTAAAAAACAAAAATTATTGAGAGCTTCAGCTTTCACCTATTCATTAATTGATTACGGAATCTTATATCTTTCTGCTGCGCCAACTTCTGGTCAAAGTTTAGAAGATGTAAAAGCTTTAGTATTAAATGAAATCGAAAACCTTAAAAAAGGAAATTTTGATGACCAACTCATCACTTCTATCATCAATAACATCAAGAAAAACAAAATCTACGAAACCGAAAAATACGGTGATAGAGCTAGTGTTTTGATGGATGCTTTCACTTCAGAACTAGATTGGAGAGACCAAGTTGCGTATGTAAATGATTTGTCTAAAATTAAAAAAGAAGACATCGTAGCTTTTGCCAATAAATATTTTGGTGACAATTATGTAGCTGTTTTGAAAAGAAAAGGAGAATCTCCTGCAACTGTAAAAATTGAAAAACCATCAATTACACCAGTAGAAACCAATCCAGATAAGCAATCTTCATTTGTGAAAACAATAAATGAAATGCCTGCAACTGCTGCGAAACCAGTTTTCTTAGATTACAAAAAAGATATTCAGAAATCTAAATTAGGAAAAGCAGAAGTACTTTACGTTCCGAACAAAGACAATGATATTTTCAGATTAAGCTACCGTTACAAAATCGGTTCTTTGAATGATAAAAAACAAGGTTTAGCTTCACAATACATTCAGTTTTTAGGGACTGATAAAATGACAGCCGAAGAAATTTCTAAAGCATTCTACAAAATTGCATGTAGTTTCAATGTTTCTACAGGAGAAGAATATACTACGGTAAACATTGAAGGTTTACAAGAAAATTTCGAAAATGCAGTGAAATTGTATGAAGAAGTGGTAAATAATGTAAAAGCAGATGACAAAGCTTTAGCTGCACTTAAAGCAAGACTAAATAAAGCTAGGAAAGATGCTAAAGCAAATAAAGGAGCTATTTTACAAGGTTTAACAAGTTATGCGCTTTATGGTTCAGAAAATAAATTCAATAATGTTTTGACCAATGAAGAACTGAATGCGGTAACCGCTCAAGAATTAGTAGACAGAATTAAAAATCTTAATAATTATGAGCAAACAGTAATTTATTACGGGCCAACTCCTGTTTATAACGTTGTTTCTCAGTTGAAAACATTGCACCAAGTTCCTGCAAATTTTGCAGTAGCAGCTCCTGCAAAAACTTTCAAACAAGAAGTTCCTGCTAAAAATCAAGTGCTTTTTGCAGATTATGATATGGTTCAGGCAGAAACCAGATGGATTAGAAATACCGAAACTTACAATCCAGAAAAAACGACGATGGTTAATGTGTTTAATAACTATTTCGGTGGAGGTATGGGAAGTTTAGTATTCCAAACGATTAGAGAAAGTAAAGCTTTGGCTTACAGTACTTACGGATATTATGTGCAACCACAGAAAAAAGACCAAGATTACTATTTATTAGGTTATGTAGGTTCTCAAGCAGATAAATTTAATGATGCTACGGTTGCTATGAACGAATTGCTAACCAAAATGCCAGAATTGCCTAAAAATTTAGAATTGGCTAAAAATCAAGTGAAAAAAGATATTCAGACAGAGAGAATTACTCAAGATGGTATCATTTACAACTATTTAAATGCTAAAAATTTAGGTCTTACTGATGATATTAGAAAGAAAATGTACGAAACAGTAGATAAAATTACGATGGCAGATGTTAAGAAATTCCACCAGAATTATTTCTCAGGAAAACCTTACACTTATGCAATTGTAGCTTCAGAAAAAAGAGTTTCTATGGACGATATGAAAAAACTAGGAGAAGTGAAAAAACTTTCTTTAGAAGAAATTTTTGGATACTAGAAACTTTCAAAATATTTTAAAAAAGACCGCAATTTTGCGGTCTTTTTTGGTGAATCATCTTCTTTACATAACAGATTTTTTTCTCGGAATTTTATAAATGCTTACTTTTAAGCATTAATTTTAAACAAGACTTGTCATGAATATGTATACACAACCTATGCTTCAAGAGAACGCATTAAAAGATAAAGTAGCCATCGTTACAGGTGGTGGAAGTGGTTTGGGAAAAGCCATGACTAAATATTTTCTACAACTGGGAGCCAAAGTAGTGATTACTTCTAGAAATTTAGAAAAATTACAAGGAACTGCCGCAGAATTAGAAGCAGAAACTGGCGGTAAAGTGCTTTGTGTTTCTTGCGATGTAAGAAATTGGGACGAAGTAGAAGCGATGAAAGAAGCTGCGATTAAAGAATTTGGTAGAATAGATATTTTGCTCAATAATGCTGCTGGAAATTTTATTTCACCCACCGAAAGATTGACGCATTCTGCTTTTGATTCTATTTTGGATATCGTTTTGAAAGGAACCAAAAACTGTACACTTTCTGTAGGAAAATATTGGATAGACAATAAAATTCCGGGAACTGTGCTTAATATTGTTACCACTTATTCTTGGACGGGTTCTGCTTATGTAGTTCCTTCAGCTTGTGCAAAAGCAGGAGTTCTAGCGATGACCAGGAGTTTAGCTGTAGAGTGGGCGAAATACAATATTCGTTTTAATGCAATTGCACCGGGTCCATTCCCTACAAAAGGAGCTTGGGAAAGATTATTGCCGGGAGATTTAGCCGAAAAATTTGACATGAGAAAAAAAGTACCATTGAGAAGAGTAGGAGAACATCAAGAATTAGCAAACTTAGCAGCATATTTGGTTTCTGATTATTCAGCGTACATTAACGGAGAAGTAGTAACCATCGATGGTGGAGAATGGTTGCAAGGTGCTGGTGAATTTAATATGCTAGAACAAATTCCGCAAGAAATGTGGGATATGCTGGAAATGATGATAAAAGCGAAAAAGAAATCATAAAATATACTTTTAATCCCGGAAATTATTTTCGGGATTTTTAATTTTAAATCCCTAATTTTATCCTTCCAAAAAATGGAGGTTTTGTGAAAAAAAAATACTTTAAATTCCTTTTATTTCTGATTTTTTGTTTTTTAGGAAGAGCAATTTCTCAGACATGTGGAGGTTCTTTTGGAGCCCCTATTTTTATTGAAGATTTTGGTAGGGTAAATAATTCTAATCAAACTATTTCTCCAGCTTTAGTTTCTCCAGCATTTACCAATTATATTTATTCATCAGTAATGCCACCCAATGATGGTTATTATACTATTTCTAATACTACGGAATATTTACCTTGGGGTTGGCAAAAATCATTAGATCATACCAATGATCCGTCTGGAACTTATGGAAATATGTTGGTAGTAAATGCAGATTACAGCCCAGGAGAATTTTATAGAAGAAGGGTTTCTAATCTTTGTTCTAATCAGGTTTACCGTTTTTCTGCTTGGGTTATTAATTTACATAGAACTGGAGCAAATGTGATTAAGCCCAATGTAACTTTTCAAATCAGAAGTACTACTACTGGAGCTATTTTAGGCTCTATTTCTACAGGAATCTTGTCTGAAGAAAACGGAGAAGTTTGGAAAAATTTTTATCTAGATTTTAAATCTGATCCATCATCTTCTGAAGTAGATGTGGTTTTAATAAATAACGCTGCAGGTGGAATAGGAAATGACTTGGCGATAGATGATATTAGTTTTTCACCCTGTGGTCCATCTACATCTATCACTGCTACTTTAGGAAATCTTTTCACTACTGGAGTTTGTGATAATTCACAGAGTTTTATTCTAACTGCGCAAATGAGTTCTAATACTTTTCAAAATGTAAATTTCATTTGGCAAAAAAGTACAGATGGCGGAAATACCTGGTCGAATTTAACTGGCGCAACAAGTAATCCTATTATTACCATTCCCGCAGGTAGTTATCAGAATAATGACCAATTTAGATTTATTGTAGGTGAATCTACTAATATAAATTTGACTTCTTGTAGGGTAATGTCTGGTATTTCTACGGTGAAAATCAATGGATATCCTAATGCACCAAGCAATAGAAGTTTTAGTTTTTGTAAGAACTCTACCGCAACTCTCACGATTCCAGAAAATAATATACTTTGGTATACTTCTGCAACTGGTGGGATAGGAAGTATAAATACTCCAATTATTGATACTTCTGTGGCTGGAACTAAGGATTTTTGGATTACCCAAACGGTTAATGGATGTGAAAGCGCAAGAGCAAAAATTACAGTTAATATTCTTGATAATCCATTGGCTCCTATTGTTTCAAGTTATGAATTTTGTCAAAATTCCACTGCCTCATCTTTGTTAGCAGTTGGAACTGATTTGAAATGGTATACTAGTTCTACAGGAGGTGTAGGAAATACAGTCGCTCCAATTGCTAATACTTCAATTGTTGGAGATTTTTCTTTTTGGGTTACACAAACTATAAATGGCTGCGAAAGTGAAAGAGCAGAAGTAAAAGTTAAAATTCTACAAGCTCCATTTTCTGCTGCTTTAAAAGATACTTCTATTTGTGATGGAGAAACTTTAGAGTTAGATGTGGGGGATGGTTTTATTGCAGAATGGCAAGTAGTGCCTCCTGTAATAAGTAGAACTTTGCCTATTTCTAGTCCAGGCAAGTATTCCGTAAAACTTACAGATGGAAATGGTTGCGTAGCTGTTCAAACAGTAAATATTACTACAGGAATTACTCCGATAATTACCCAAGTGAAAAGTGGAGAAGATTTTCTAGAAATTTTAGCAGAAAATGGGAATCCGCCATATTTTTACTCATTAGATAATGTAAATTGGCAAACTTCTAATATTTTTAAAAATTTGTCCGCTGGGATTTATCAAATTTATGTAAAATCTCAAACCAATAGTTGTACAGCAGTTGCAACTTCGGCTGTGCTTTTTATTCCAAATGCTTTCACACCTAATCAAGATGGTTATAATGATGTGTGGAGAGTTTCTAATATAGAGTTTTTCTCTAAAGTGAAACTTAAAATATTTGATAAATTCGGCACTCAAGTTTTTATGGCAGAAGATGTTTTAAAATTCAATTGGGATGGTCTATATAACGGAAGAATATTACCTTCAGAAACTTATTGGTATGTTATGGAAATTGATGGACATTATACTAGAACGGGTTGGATTTTTCTAAAAAACAGATAAAATAAGAAAGCCGAATCAACGATTCGGCTTTTCTCATTAATGTATAGGATTTTTTATAGATTTCTTAAACCTGCTCTAGCTCCACCTGCAGCTACTACAGCTTGCATTCTGTCTTTTTGACCAGCAGAGAACATATACATTGCAGCATCATCTACATAATCCATGTAGTTCATGAACATTACAGATCTTTGTACACCACCACAAGTGTTGTATAATGGATAAGTTGGTTTGCCATAATTAGCACCTGTTTGAGTAGGAGTATCAGTTACGAAATCATTTCCACAAGTTGCATCTCCCCAAATGTGACGAAGATTTAAGTAGTGACCTACTTCGTGAGTCGCAGTTCTACCTAAGTTATAAGGAGCAGAAGCGCCAGTTACACCTACGAATGGAGCAGCTAATACTACACCATCATTCCATAAACCAGCAGATTCTGGGAATGTAGCGTATCCTAAGATTGAAGACATGTCACCAACTACCCAAATGTTGAAGTATTGAGTAGGATCTGTAGCATCAATTCCTTTAGTAGAAGATTTTTTCATGGCATCGTTAGTTCTCCAAGATCTTACAGTAGTTGATTTTCTTACAGTTTTTACTAATCTAAATCTTACTTTAGTATCACCAGCTGCTACTGTAGAGAATTCTGAAGGGATTTTAGATGCATCCGCATTAATTCCAGCGTAGTCTGCATTTAAAACAGCAATTTGTTCGGCGATTCTTGCATCTGAAATATTTTCAGCGCTTGTTCTGTATAATACATTGAATACAACAGGGATTTCTACAGTTCCATCAGCTAATACTCTTCCTAATTTTTTAGCTTGAATGAATCTTTCAGTTCCTGCTTCAATTGCAGCAAATCTTGCTCTTGCTTTTGCATCATTTTTAAGTAGTTCTGCTCTGATTTCTTCAGACGGACAAAATTTTCTAGATGCAGTTGCTGTTTTTGCGGTACTGTCTGTTAAGTTTGCGGTTTCCTCAGTTGTGTTACAAGCGGCTAACATTCCGAGTGTTATAACACCGAATAATAATTTCTTCATAAAAATAGATTTTAATTAACAATGCGAATATATAAAGTTGTAAATTATTTTGCAATATTTTTTTTTAATTTTTTTTAAATTATACTTGTTTTATATTTAATTTTTTAGATTTTTAATTGTTAATTAACTATCTAGAAGTTTATTATGTTTGTTTATTTGTTAAATATTTTTTTAATTTATTTTTGATGATATTTTATTTTATAGTGTTTTTTTTAGTTTTTAAATTTGATTTTAATCTGATATATTGATAATTTGTTAAAAATAGAAAAATCCGCCTGAAAAATTCCAGACGGATCTCCTATGAAAAACTTAAATGGTTAGTTTTATATGAAAAATATGAATGTTATATTTCAACTGGTCTGAAAACCAGTCCGCTTTCTTCGAAATAATCTAAAATGATTCTGTCTCCATCATTTATCTTTCCTGCGAGAATTTCTTTAGATAATCTGTTCAGGATTTCATGTTGAAGCACTCTTTTCAATGGTCTAGCTCCAAATGTAGGGTCGTAACCTTTGTTGGTTAGGTATTTTAAAGCGTCTTCAGTCGCAGTTAAGATGATGTTTCTCTTTTCTAGCATTTGATTAAAGCCTCTTAATTGGAAATTCACGATTTTACCAATTTCTGATTTGCTTAACGGTTGGAAAAGCACCACTTCATCTATTCTGTTTAAAAATTCTGGACGAAGAGATTGTTTCAATAATCCGAAAACTTCTTCTTTGGTTGCTTCTAGAGTTTCAAAATCGATATTATCATCTTTGTCACGCTGTGCAGCGTCAAAACGTCCCTGAATAATATGCGAACCAAGGTTGGAAGTCATTATAATGATAGAGTTTTTAAAATTCACTACTCTTCCTTTGTTATCAGTTAATCTTCCATCGTCTAAAACTTGTAAAAGCGTGTTGAAAACATCTGGATGCGCTTTTTCTATCTCGTCAAGTAGCACTACAGAATATGGTCTTCTTCTCACTGCTTCGGTTAATTGTCCGCCTTCATCATAACCTACATAACCTGGAGGCGCACCAACTAATCTAGAAACGGAGTGTCTTTCTTGATATTCACTCATGTCAATTCTGGTCATGTTGTTCTCATCGTCGAATAGGAATTCTGCCAAAGCTTTTGCCAATTCTGTTTTACCAACACCAGTGGTTCCTAAGAAAAGGAAACTTCCGATTGGTTTTTTCTCGTCATTTAATCCTGCTCTATTTCTTCTAATAGCATCTGCAACTGCAGATATAGCTTCTTCTTGACCTACTACTCTTTGGTGGAGTTCGGTTTCTAGATTTAATAATTTTTCTCTTTCAGATTGAAGCAACTTGGTTACTGGGATTCCAGTCCATTTTGCGATGACTTCAGAAATATTTTCAGCGGTTACCTCTTCCTTGATGAGCTCATTCTGATGATTTTGCATTTCGAGTTCTAATTTTTTCAAATCTTCCTCTTTTTCTCTAAGTTTACCGTATTGTATTTCGGCAACTTTTGCGTAATCACCGATTCTAGAAGCTCTTTCTGCTTCTAATTTTAGAGACTCTATTTCTTTTTTAATGGCAGTTAAATCTTCAGATTTTTGTTTCTCACCAAGCCATTTTGCATGGATTTCGTTTCTTTGTTCCTGAATTTTCGCAATATCTTCTTTCAGATGATTGATTTTCAATTCGTTTTTTTCTCTAGAAATTGCTGCAAGTTCTATTTCTAACTGCATTAGTTTTCTGTCAAGAATATCGAGTTCTTCAGGCTTAGAATTGATTTCCATTCTTAGTTTTGCTGAAGCTTCATCAATCAAGTCGATGGCTTTATCTGGTAAAAATCTGTCTGAAATATATCTTTGAGACATTTCTACGGCAGCAATAATGGCTTCGTCTTTTATTCTTACTTTGTGGTGTGCTTCGTACTTGTCTTTAATTCCTCTCAGGATAGAAATCGCAGATTCTGTGTCTGGTTCTTCTACCATTACTTTTTGGAAACGTCTCTCTAAAGCTTTATCTTTTTCAAAATATTTTTGATATTCATTTAAAGTAGTTGCACCTACTGCTCTTAATTCACCTCTTGCTAAAGCTGGTTTCAGAATATTTGCAGCATCCATCGCACCTTCGCCACCGCCAGCTCCTACTAAAGTGTGAATTTCATCGATGAAGAGAATGATTTGTCCATCGCTTTTAATGACTTCATTTACTACAGATTTCAAACGCTCCTCGAATTCACCTTTGTATTTTGCGCCAGCAATTAATGCGCCCATATCTAGTGAATAAATGGTTTTGTCCATTAAATTTTCTGGAACGTCTCCTGAAATAATTCTGTGAGCAATTCCTTCTGCAATTGCGGTTTTACCAACACCAGGTTCACCGATAAGAATCGGGTTGTTTTTGGTTCTTCTTGATAAAATTTGTAAAACTCTTCTTATTTCTTCGTCTCTACCAATTACAGGATCTAGTTTTCCTTCTGCTGCGAGTTCGTTGAAGTTTTTAGCATATTTATTTAAACTTTGATAAGTTTCTTCTGAACTTGCCGAAGTTGCTTTGCTCCCTTTTCTTAATTCTTTGATGGCGGCTTCTAATGAATTTTTAGTCACTCCAAAATCTTTTAAAATTTTAGAAACTTCAGAATTTACCTCTAAAAGTGAAAGCCAAAGATGCTCAATGGTTACATATTCATCGCCCATTTTTTTGGCAACATTCGGTGCGTCTAAAAGAATTTTATTTGCTGGTTGAGAAAGGTAAATGTTTCCACCTTCTACTTTTGAAAGTTTTTCTAAGGCTTCACGGTTTTTTTCTCTAATAAGATTAAGGTCTGCTTCTGATTTTTTCATCAAGAATGCAGAGATATTTTCATCTACTTGAAGAATTCCTTCTAATAAATGTTGAGGTTCAATGCTTTGATGGCCGAAATCAAGCGCAATTTGTTGTGCTTTTTGAATGGCTTCTTGTGATTTTGTGGTATATTGATTTAAGTTCATATTAATGGTTTTGATTGGTATGCTTCAAAATGTATTCTAAAGTTATTTTTAGGTCAAAATTTCCTGATTTTTGTAATTTCTTAGGTTTTTTAATGACAAAATTTCTGAATTCTATATATTATTGAGTTTGGATGTTGACATTGTTTCTGATTTCTGGTTAGGTGTTTGATAAATATAATTCATAATTTTTATTTGTTTTATTATATAATGTTAATTTTTTTTAGAAAATTTATATTGTATATTTGTTGGAAACACAAATACCAATGAAGAATCTCACTCCGAGACAACAAGAAATACTAAATGTAGCTCTTGAATTGTTCTATAAAAGAGGTTTTGCAGATACCTCTATGAGAGACATAGCAGAAGTGATGAATGTAAAAGCTGCATCACTTTATGCACACATTAAATCTAAAGAAGAAATTATGGAATGGATTAGTGATGATGTTTCTAACAGATTTATGAAGATATATAACGACCTTAAAAATCCTAACCTATCTGCTTTTGAAAAAGTTAGAATCTTAGTCATCAATCATCTTACCGAAATGTATAATAATGTAAAGATGTTCGATGTTTTTTTTACCAATATTTATAGATTAAAAGTAGATTTTAAAGAGCAGCATATATATTTAGATAGAATTAATGCTTACAAAGATCTTGCAGAAAAAGTGATCAGAGAATATTTACTTTCTTTGGGTTTAGCAGATGACGAAAATTTAATGTTGACCACCAAGTTTTCACTTAATGTCCTGAATAACGTTTACCGATACATTCCCGAAGAAAATTTTGATTTAGAAAAGCATATTCGTTTTCTTCAAAATGTTTTACTCTATGGCGTGATTGGTAAAAAATAAATTTATCTTTTATTTTTCGCATAAAATATTATATTTGTTGACATCGGGTTACTACCGAAGAAATGAATTGATATGAACCATTTTTATACATTAAAAGTAGCTAAAATTCAGAAGGTTACAGGTGAAGCGGTAAAAATCACCTTCGAAATACCTTCTTCTATACAAGATAAATTTAAATTTAAACAAGGGCAATATCTTAACCTCAAGTTTAATTTTGGGGAAGAAGAGTTTCGCCGTTCTTATTCTATCATAGATGCACCTTCCGAAAATTCTCAAACGCTTTCCATTTTAGTTAAACAGATGGAAAATGGTACTATTTCTACCTATCTTAATCAAAATCTTAAAGAAAATGATGAGGTAGAAGTGCAACAACCTATGGGAAATTTCTGTACGAATTATCACTTGTCTAATCACAAAAACTATGTAGGAATTGCAGCGGGAAGTGGTATTTCTCCGGTTTTGTCTAATCTCAAAGAAGCATTGTTTCAAGAACCTAATGCTAAAGTTTTATTGTTTTTTGGCAATAAAGATTCACAAAATATTTTGCTCAAAGAAGAATTAGATGCCTTGAAAGAGCAATTCTCAGAGAGATTTCAGGTTACGCATGTTTTGAGTAGAGAGCCCCAAGAAGATGCTCTTTTTGAAGGAAGAATCACCACTGAAAAGTTAGGTCAACTTTTAGATAAAAATTCCGAAATAAAACCAGAAGATTCTACGTTTTTCATTTGTGGACCTACTGAAATGATTAAGTCCACTTCAGATTTTCTGAAAAAAGAAAGAAAAGTTCCTGCATTGCAGGTTTTATATGAATATTTCTCCGCTCCAGATGATGAAGATAATGCAGAAATGAGCGAAGAATTCAAGAAAATACCCAACTTAGAAAGTTTTGTGACGTTAATTATAGATGATGATGAATATTCTATTCATCTCAATTCTAAAAAAGAAAGTATTTTAGATAAAGCATTGAAAGAAAACTTACCGGTTCCGTTTGCTTGTAAAGGTGGTGTTTGTTGCACCTGCAAAGCCCAAGTGATGGAAGGTGAGGTTTTTATGGAAAAAAACTTTGCGCTTACCGAAGACGAAGTCGCGAGAGGTTTTGTATTAACTTGTCAGTGTCACCCTACTACTAATATCGTGATGCTGAATTATGATGTATAATTCATTCTAAAAAATTAAAAAAATGGTCAATTGGAAATTCGCAAAAGCCATCGATGAAAACGAAGAGTTTAAAATAAATGGCACAAATATTTGGAATCATTATTGGCATTGTGTCAACAAAAAAGTAGAAGTAAAAGGACCTTATGAAGGGCAAGTTTACTTTTTTAAAGAGTATGAAATTACCGACGGAGACCAAAAAATAAACTTCGTTGCAGGAGAATTTGTAAATTCTAAAGTCGGGATTTATATAAAAGACGATTTAAGCGACGGAAAGTTATGATTTGGCTTATCGCTGTCTGCTTTCTGCAACCAGCTGAAAAGAGCTCATAATCAAAAAAATATTGTATTAAAAAATTTAAAAAATGCTGAAAGCAGATTGCCGAAAGCTGAAAGCAAAAATATGGATACAGAAAAATTTTTACAATACGTTCAAGCCGAAAATAAGGTAGAACCCAAAGATATGATGCCAGAAGATTACAGAAAACTTCTGGTAAGACAGATTTCTCAACATGCTCATTCTGAAGTAGTGGGAATGTTGCCAGAAGCCAATTGGATTACCAGAGCGCCAAGTTTGAGAAGAAAAATGGCACTTTTGGCAAAAATTCAAGATGAAGCAGGTCACGGTTTGTATTTATATGCCGCTACAGAAACTTTGAACAACGGAGAAATAGCCGCAGATAGAGATTCTACCTATAATGATATGCTTTCTGGAAAAGCCAAATATTCTAGTATTTTTAATTATCCCGCGTTAAGTTGGGCAGATATTGGAGCGATTGGTTGGTTGGTAGACGGTGCTGCCATTATGAATCAAGTAATGTTGATGGGAAATTCTTACGGCCCTTATTCTAGAGCTATGCTAAGAATTTGTAAAGAAGAATCATTTCATCAAAGACAAGGCTACGAAATCCTGATGACGCTTTGCCGTGGAACCAAAGAACAGAAACAATTGGCTCAAGACGCTTTAGACAGATTTTGGTGGCCAGCTTTGATGATGTTTGGTCCGAATGATGAAGCTTCTCCTAATTCTCAAAAATCAATGAATTACCGAGTAAAAAGAGAAAGTAACGATTCACTCCGCCAAAGATTTGTAGATGTTACCGTTCCTCAAGCAGAATTTTTAGGGCTGAAAGTTCCAGATAAAAATTTAAAATGGAACGAGGAAACGGGACATTATGATTTTGGCGATTTACCTTGGGATGAATTTATGGAAATCTTAAAAGGAAACGGACCGTGCAATAAAAAACGCCTCGAAACCAAGAGAAAAGCACAAGCAGAAAACGCTTGGGTAAAAGAAGCTGCGATTGCGTATGCTGCAAAACAGGAAAATTTAAAAAAAAATAAAATATTATGATGTTATACTCTGAAAATAATAAAAAATTAAAAATTATATTATTAAATATTTGTATTTTGATGGTTTTCAAAAATTTTAGTATTAATTTTAATGAAAACGGGGCATATAATTTTGGATTTTTCTTTGGTCTGTTACTTAGAGCTTATGTTGTTTATTTAATTACAAAGTTTTTTTTAAATAAATACCTTAAAATAATTATTTAAAATTTAAAATATTCATTAAGGCTTAAACAGGGAATAGTGAAAATATATATGTTTTGAATAACAAAATTTTTTACGAAAAAATTAGCTTTAACAAAAACAGCTCCATAGAAGTCGTATTAGAGTATGAAATTTTAAAAAAAATAGTTGTTTTAAACCTTGCCTAAAAACAAAATCAGTGTATCTGTGCGAGCTATGGTAGCGAAAAGTAGGCACTTGAATTAAAAGTAGCTATCCGAGTTTTCGTTTATGTGATTTTGAGGAGCAAAACAAAAATAATCTAAAATCTAAAATTTATAATTTAAAATAATGAATAACCTTGATATGTGGGAAGTTTTTATCCAAACCAAACCAGGACTTTCTCACAAACACGCAGGAACGGTTCAAGCGCCAACTGCAGAACTGGCACTTCAAAACGCTAGAGACGTTTATACAAGACGCGGAGAAGGAACTTCTATTTGGGTAGTTCCCAGCAAATATGTGGTAACAAGCGAAGGAATAGACAAGGAAGCATTCTTTGATCCTGCAGATGACAAACTCTATCGTCATCCTACTTTTTACCAAATTCCTAATGATGTGAAAAACATGTAAAAATTGGTAATTAGACTTTTGGTAATTAGTATTTGGTACTAATTACCAAATACCAAAATACCAACTACCAAAAGTTATGAAGAATTATATCCTAAAACTTGCAGATGATTCCCTGATTATGGGGCAAAGATTGGCAGAATGGTGCGGAAAAGGTCCGTACTTGGAAGAAGATATTGCGGTCATTAACATCGCTCTTGATCAATTGGGTCAAGCCAATAATTTCTACAATTTAGCGGCAAATTTATTTAATGACGGCAGAACTGCTGACGATTTTGCCATGCTTCGTGTAGAAAAAGAATATCTCAATGCACAATTGGTAGAATTACCAAACGGAGATTATGCACAGACTATTATGAAGGCTTATTTATTTGCGGTTTACCAAAATTTATTGTACGAAAATTTAAGCAATTCTGCAGATGAAGAACTGAGAGCTATTGCTCAAAAATCTCTGAAAGAAGTAAAATATCACTACACACATACCGAAACTTGGATGCGTATTTTTGCTCAAGGAACTGAAGAAAGCCGAAAAAGAATAGAAGCGGCTCTCGAAAATCTTTGGGAATACACAGGCGGACTTTTTGATGAAGTAGAAGAAGAGGAAAATTTGGTGGCACTGAATTTAATTCCTTCTTCTAAACAACTTCATGAAGAATGGAAAGCTAAAATCGTAGAAGATTTTGCCAAATTTGGTTTAGAAGTTCCAACTTCAGAATTTATGCAAAAAGGCAGCAGAAAAGGAATTCACAACGAATATTTTGGATATATTTTGTGCGAATTGCAGTACATGCAAAGAACGTATCCTAATTGTGTTTGGTAAAATTGCTGGAAGTCAGAGGTGAGAAGCTGGAAGTTTACAATCTTAGTGCACATTGCAGAACATCTTTGATGTTCCTTTGCGAACTTAAAAATATTTTCAAAGTAGTAAAAAATAAATCTTTGCGCTCTTTGCGTTGAAAAAATATTTAGAATCTTTTTGTGAGTTTTTATAACGATATCACTACCAACTTTAATAATTAAAAAACTTTTGTGCCTTTTGTGGTTTTAAAAAAAGAAGAAATATTGCGGTTACTTAACCAAATTCCAGACCCCGAAATTCCAGTAATTAACATCGTGGAACTCGGGATTGTTCGTGACGCAAAAATGATTTCTGAAACAGAAGCAGAAATCGTCATTACGCCTACTTATTCAGCGTGTCCCGCTATGTTTAATATCGAAGAAGATATTATCAAACTATTTAAAGAAAAAGGAATTTCTGCAAAAGTAGTTACCAAAATCTTTCCGATTTGGACTACCGATTGGATGACTGATGAAGCCAGAGAAAAACTGAGAGCTTACGGAATTGTTCCACCAGAAAAAGGCGCAGATGAAAATCATCTTCACATTCCCAAAAAATGTCCGAGATGTGGCAGTGAAAACACTACGCAAATCAGCAGATTTGGTTCCACACTTTGCAAAGCCAGTTATCAGTGCCAAGATTGTTTAGAACCTTTTGATTATTTTAAATGTCATTAACGTAAAATTGTAGAACTGTAAAGTTGCAAAATCGCAGAACCAAAAAAAATCACATAAAAACATTAGATTTGTAAAAACGACTTTACGATTTTACAAATTAACAATTCTAAAGAAAATGTACACTCAAATAGAAATAGAAACCCATTTCGAGGGTAAGTTGAAAATCGCTTATCTCAATCAGCCCGAAACCTATAATTCACTCAATAAAATTTTACTTCAAGAGTTGAAAAATTTCATTGTAGAATGCAATGAAGATGAAAATGTGCGTTGTGTAGCACTTTCTGGCAGAGGAAAAGCTTTTTGTTCGGGGCAAAATTTGAAAGAAGCACTTTCACTCGGAAATGTAGAGGAAGAAAGAGTGATTCAGAAAATGGTGGTAGACTATTATAATCCTTTGGTTGAAGAAATTGCACATTGCAGAAAACCAGTCGTTTCTTTGGTGAATGGTCCTGCAGTTGGAGCTGGAGCAATGTTAGCGCTGATTTGTGACATTTGTTTGGCTACAGAAAATTCCTATTTCTCTCAAGCTTTTGTAAATATTGGTTTAATTCCAGATACAGGCGGAACGTATTGGTTGCCTAAATTATTAGGACGTCAACAAGCGAATTATCTTGCTTTTACAGGAAAAAAACTCTCGGCAAATGATGCTTTGAAACTGGGGTTAATTGCAGATGTTTTCGGTGATGCAGAATTTTCTGCAAAATCTATGGAAGTGCTGGAAACACTTTCTCATTTACCAACAAAAGCGATTGCGTTAACCAAAAAAGCATTCAATCATTCTTATGAAAACGATTTAAAAGAGCAATTGGATTTAGAAGGAATTTATCAACAAGACGCAGCAGAAACCCAAGATTTCAAAGAAGGCGTTACTGCATTTTTAGAAAAAAGAAAACCGAATTATACAGGAAAATAACAAAGATGCAAGAATCAAGAATCAAGAACCAAGAGTCTAGAGTCTCGAATCTCGAATCTGGAATCTCAAAAATAGGAATCATCGGCTCAGGAACTATGGGAATTGGCATTGCGCAAGTAGCAGCTACTGCACATTGCGAGGTTTTTTTATACGATGCCAACTTCTCACAAACCGAAAAATCGCTTAAAAATTTAAAATCCACATTAGATAAATTAGCGGAAAAAGGAAAAATTTCTATTGAAAAATCCTTAGAAATTTTCAGCCAAATTAAGCCTTGTCAAGAAATCAAAAAATTAAAAGACTGTGATTTGGTTATAGAAGCCATCATCGAAAATAAAGAAAGCAAGCAAAAAGTTTTCGCCGAGTTAGAAACTTATGTTTCAGAAAAATGTGTTTTGGCTTCTAATACTTCGTCTATTTCCATTACTTCGCTTCAGTCAGAACTTAAAAATCCTGAACGTTTTATCGGAATTCATTTTTTCAATCCAGCGCCATTAATGCCCTTAGTTGAGGTAATTCCTGGGTTATTGACTGAAAATAATTTGGTTCAAGAAATCGTAGATTATATGAAATCTTGGGGCAAATCTCCTATCATTGCTAAAGATGTTCCTGGTTTTATTGTCAACAGAATTGCAAGACCTTTTTATGGTGAAGCATTGAGAATTGTAGAAGAAAATTTGGCAACACCAGAACAAGTAGATGATGCGATGAAATCTCTTGGAAATTTCAAAATGGGACCATTTGAATTGATGGATTTAATCGGAATTGATGTTAATTTTTCGGTAACGAAAACGGTTTATCAGGATTATTTTTTCGATCCCAAATATAAACCTTCCTTGCTTCAACAAAGAATGAATGAAGCCAAATTACTTGGCAGAAAAACAGGTAAAGGTTTTTATGATTATTCTGAACAGAGCCAAGAATCAAGAACCGAGAACCAATATTTAAAAACCGAGAACCAACAGCTGATAACCGATAACCAAATCTTTATGAGAATTATTTCTATGCTCATCAATGAAGCGGTGGAAGCAAAAAGATTAGGAATTGCCAATGATGAAGACATAGAAACAGCAATGCAAAAAGGCGTAAATTATCCGAAAGGATTATTGAATTGGGGAAAAGAAATTGGCTTTTCAAAAATTTCGGAAGTCTTACAAAATCTCTACGAAGAATACCAAGAAGAACGCTACAGACAAAGTCCGTTGCTTAGAAAATTGAATTAAAATCTATTGATTATGAAAAAAGAATTGATAAAAAGTCTAATCCAATCCGTAACCTTTGTTTTGATTTATTCTGTTCTGGGATATTTTTACAACGAAATTGATGTATCAATAATAGAATATTTTAAAAACGAATTAAATAAAAACTTGGTTGTTCTAGGATTAATGTTTATACTTTTTTTCATAGGAAATTACATCAATAGAAATAAAGAAATCACTTGGGAAACTATATTTAAAAAACATAAAAGAGAATGAATCCAAAACTAATTATTGCAATCATAAACGCAATTGTATCTTTCGTCATTATTGTTCCGATGAGTTTTTTCATGAATAAATTCATCAACAATTCTGAGGATACTTTTGTACAGTTTTTCCAAGATAAATGGTTGATTTTAACAGTATTTGTTTTAATTTTTACCATATACAACAGCTTTTTAAAAGGCAGAAAACTTAAATAAATCAACTACACAATTTTACAAATTAACGACTTTACAATTTTATAATAAATGACACCATTAGAAACCGCACAATACATGCTCAATCAAGATTTTTTCTCTCAATGGATGGAGATAAAACTGGTTGAGGTTCGTGAATATTACTGTTTGATTGAAATGCCCATCAAAAAAGAGATGATTAATGGCTTAAAAACGGTTCATGGCGGAGTAACTTTTGCTTTTGCGGATTCTGCATTGGCATTTTCTTCTAACAATACGGGAGATGCAGCAGTTGCGCTCAATTGCATGATTAATTTTACCAAAGCGGTACGTTTAGGAGATACGCTTTTTGCCGAGAGTATTCTCATGGCAGATACCAGAAAAACAGCAGTTTATGATATTACGATTACCAATCAGCATAAAGTGGTGGTCGCAAGTTTCAGAGGAACTGTTTATAAAATTGATAAAAAAGTAGTTGATTTATAATTTCGAAATCAGATATGAAACAAGTATACATCATAGATTATATCAGAACACCGATTGCTAAATTTCAAGGTGGTTTATCAGAAGTAAGAGCAGATGATTTAGCAGCCATCGTTTTGAAGGAAATTGTAAAGAGAAATCCACAAATTCCCGCCGAAGAAATAGAAGATGTGATTTTAGGTTGTGCCAATCAAGCAGGCGAAGATAACCGAAATGTCGCAAGAATGGCTTCACTTTTGGCAGAACTTCCTGTAAAAATTGGTGGAGAAACCGTGAACAGATTATGCGCTTCTGGAATGGCAGCAATTACCAATGCGTACAGAGCGATTGCAATTGGAGAAGGCGAAATTTATTTGGCTGGGGGAGTTGAACAGATGACTAGAGCGCCTTATGTTTTGAGTAAATCTGCTCAGCCTTTTGGCAGAGACGTACAGTTGTTTGATAGCAGTTTCGGGTGGAGGTTTGTTAATCCTAAAATGAAAGAACTCTACGGAGTAGATGGAATGGGTGAAACCGCGGAAAATCTAGCCGAAATCTATAAAATTTCCAGAGAAGCGCAAGATGAATTCGCTTTACATTCTCAACAAAAAGCTACTTCTGCTCAAAATTCAGGAAGATTAGCTCAAGAAATTGTAAACGTAGAAATTCCACAAAAAAAAGCCGAGCCAAAAATCTTTTCACAAGACGAATTTGTAAAATCAGATACTACTTTAGATATATTGGCGAAGCTAAGACCTGCTTTCAAAAAAGATGGAGGAAGTGTTACTGCAGGAAATTCTTCGGGCTTAAATGACGGAGCTGCTGCCATGATTTTGGCAAGTGAAGACGCCGTAAAAAAATATAATTTGAAGCCATTGGCAAAAATTATTTCAAGCGCAGTGGTTGGTGTAGAACCTAGAATTATGGGAATAGGTCCAGTAGAAGCGACTAAAAAAGCACTTTCTAGAGCCAATCTTTCGTTGGAAGATATGGATATTATTGAACTCAACGAAGCTTTTGCAGCTCAAGCATTATCTGTTTTACAAGAATTAGGAATCGATGCAAACGACGAACGCCTAAATCCAAATGGTGGCGCGATTGCATTAGGTCATCCTCTCGGAATGTCAGGAACTAGAATTGTAGGAACTGCTGCTTTAGAATTACAGAGAAAAAACAAAAAATATGCACTTTGTACACTCTGCATCGGAGTGGGACAAGGTTACGCAATGATCATTGAAAACGTAAATCTGTAAAAATGAACATTTATTCATACCACGGCATAAAACCCATCATCAAAAAATCAGCATACATTCATCCTCAAGCGGTAATTATAGGAAATGTAGAAATTGGGGAAGAAGTATACATCGGCCCCAATGCTGTTTTGCGTGGAGATTGGGGAAAAATCATTATCAAAGACGGCGCAAACGTTCAAGAAAACTGTACGCTTCACGTTTTTCCGGGAATTCCTACTGTTTTAGAAGAATCGGCGCATATTGGTCATGGTGCGATTATTCATTCGGCGCACATTGGCAAAAATTGTTTGGTTGGGATGAATGCCGTAGTAATGGACAATGCCAAAATCGGAGACGAATGTATTATTGGTGCTTTGAGTTTTGTTCCCACTGGTTTTATTTCGGAAAATAGAAAATTGATAGTTGGTAGTCCTGCGAAAATTATTCGCGAAGTTTCAGACGAAATGATTGCTTGGAAAACCAAAGGAACCGCTATTTATCAAGAACTGGCTCGTGAAGGTCACATTGCCATTCAACCGTGCGAACCGTACACAGAATTTGTAGAACAAACTCCCACAAAAATTGTAGATTACTCCGTTTGGACTAAGTAATAGCGCCAAATTTCCAGCTTTCCACTACAATCTTTTATTTTTCCACTTCTGTCAGTCTGAGCGGAGTCGAAGACAAAGAAAAATAAAAGGATTTCCGTTGCAATCTGGGGCGCAATTTCGTTGCAATTTCACCATTTTCCCAAAATTTAAAATTTGAGTATCTTAACAACGAAAAATAGATTAAATAGAAACGGGCTTTAGCAAAATTTAAAATGAAATATTCAAAAACTACACTTTTGTTAATTTTCATAGTATTGATTCTCATTAATATTATTTCATTTTATTTTCTGAGCGAAAGTATTAGAATTGCTGATACTTTAGAACATATAGAATCAGATACTACTGAAAAAACTTTAAGACTTAAAAAAAACTTATTTGAATTTTTTATTTATGTTACAATAATATTGGATTTCGTTTTTTTAATATTAATTATTTATTCAATATTTAAAAAAACATCCATCACCAAACATCAAACACCCCACATAAAATGAAACTAAAAAACTACATATCAGGACAATGGATTGAAGGAAACGGACACGAAATTCCTCTTTACAATGCTGTAAACGGAGAATTGGTCGCCATTTCAGATACTTCGGGACTAGATTTTGAAGAAGCATTGCATTTTGGTAGAACCATAGGTTATAAAAACTTGTCTTCTATGACTTTCTACGACCGTGGAGAAATGCTCAAAAAAATTGCATTGTATCTTTTAGAAAGAAAGAAAAAATATTATGAACTTTCTTATAAAACAGGAGCCACTCATGTTGATTCTTGGGTAGATATAGAAGGAGGTTTCGGTACTTTTTTCACCTATTCAGGTTTGGCGAAAAGAATGCTTCCCAATACACCATTTTGGGTAGATGGAGAAACTCAGAAAATTTCTGCCAGCGGAACGCATCTCGGAACACATATTCTCACACCAAGTGAAGGTGTTTCTGTACAAATCAATGCGTATAATTTTCCAGTTTGGGGAATGTTAGAAAAATTATCTACATCACTTTTGGCGGGAGTTCCAGCCGTTGTAAAACCTTCGCCGTACAGTTCTTATCTTACGAATGAGGTTTTCAAAGATATGATAGAAAGCGGTTATCTTCCTGAAGGTGCAGTTCAATTGATTTGTGGCGAACCTGGCAATATTTTGGATTTCGTAAAAGATGGAGATTCTGTAGTTTTCACAGGTTCCGCAAATACTGGTAGAAAACTGAAAGCGCTACCTTCAATTTCGGGAAATGCAGTTCGTTTTAATATGGAAGCCGATTCTTTGAACTGTTCTATTCTTGGGTTAGATGCCAAACCGGGAACTCCAGAATTTGATTTGTTCATCAAAGAAGTTAAAAATGAAATGACCACCAAAGCAGGACAAAAATGTACGGCAATTCGTAGAATTATTGTTCCTGAAAATTTAGTTGGTGATGTTCAAAATGCGTTATCAAAAGCTCTTGACCAAACAAAAATTGGAAATCCATTAAGCAGAGAAACCAAAATGGGCTCTATTGTTGGAAAAGAACAAATGCAGATTTTAGAAGAAAAAGTAAATCTTTTAAAAGCTGAAACAGAACTCATCTACGATGGAAAGCATGATTTGGTAGAAGCAAATTATGAAAACGGAGCTTTCTTTACTCCGAAAGTTTTCTATAATGATAAACCTTTTGAAAAAAATATATCTCACGAACTCGAAGCTTTTGGTCCAGTTTCTACCATTATGCCATACAAAGATGCTGAAGAAGCTGCTGCTTTAGCAAAAAGAGGAAAAGGAAGTTTAGTTGGTTCTATTGTATCTCACGATGAAAAATTTGTGGCAGAAACTTCTTGGAAAATGGCGAGTTCTCATGGTAGAATCTTTGTTTTGAATAGAGATAATGCCAAAGAAAGCACAGGTCACGGTTCTCCGTTGCCAACTTTAATGCATGGTGGTCCTGGTAGAGCTGGTGGTGGCGAAGAAATGGGTGGTTTAAATGGACTTCACTTTTTCCTTCAAAAAACGGCGATTCAAGGTTCGCCAGATGTTTTAACGGCGATTACTAAAGTTTATACACAAGGTGCAGAAAAGAAATTCAGTGATAAACATCCTTTCCAGAAATATTTTGAAGAAGTGGAAGTTGGAGATTCTCTAGAAACCGCAGGTAGAACTGTTACGGAAGCAGATATTGTGAATTTTTCTAATGTTTCTTGGGATCATTTTTATGCACATACAGATGCAACCAGTTTAAACGGAACTATTTTTGACAAGACCGTTGCACACGGATATTTTATCCTTTCTGCAGCGGCAGGTTTATTCGTTTCAGGGAAAAAAGGGCCAGTTATTGCGAATTATGGACTGGAAAATGCAAGTTTCTTTAAGCCAGTTTATGCTGGAGATACCATTACCGTTTATTTGACGGCGAAAGAAAAAATCAACAGAGGTGTAAAAGGTAGAAATATTCCAAGTGGAGTAGTAAAATGGTTGGTTGAGGTAGTGAATCAAAGAGAAGAAGTGGTTTGTGTCGCTACCATTTTGACTTTGGTGGCAAAAAAATCTCCTTTCATTGAACTAAATAGAAGAAATATTCAAAAATTATTGAATGGTTTAACTGAAAATACGAAGCCGAATTGGGGAAAAATGACTGCTCAACAAATGTTGGAACATCTAGAAACTACATTGTTGTACAGCATAGGTGAACCAGAAGCTGAGAAATGTTTCACTCCAGAAGAACATTTAGAAAAGTATCAAGATTCTCTATACAATCACCGAAAAATGCCAAAAGATTTTCCTGCGCCGTTCCTTCCAGAAGATGGAACTTTACCAGTGTTGAAGTATAAAAATCTGGAGCAAGCCAAAGAGAAATTTTTAGAAAATCTTCAGAAATATCAGATTTATTATAGAGAAAATCCAGAAGCGGAGCATATGCATTTTGTCTTTGGAAAACTCAATAAAGAAATGATGGAGTTGATGCACAGAAAACATTTTACACATCATTTTGAACAATTTAATCTAATTTAAAAAAACTAGTTATGCTACCATTTGTAACATCAGAAATTAAAAATAATATCTCCGAAATCACTTTCGGGACGCCAAAAAGTAATTCATTGCCCGGAGAAATTTTAGAAAAATTAGCACAAACCATATTAGACGAAGCGGCAAAAGAAGAAGTGAAAGCTATTTTACTAAAATCTGAAGGAGAAAAAGCGTTTTGTGCAGGAGCAAGTTTTGATGAATTGTTAGCAATAAACGATTTAGAAACATCAAAAGCTTTCTTTGGAGGTTTTGCAAAAGTGCTTAATGCCATGAGAACTTGCCGAAAAATTGTAGTGGTAAGAGTTCAGGGAAAAACGACTGGAGGTGGAGTAGGAATTGCATGTGCTGCAGATTATTGCTTCGCTACAGAAAATGCAAGTTTAGCACTTACCGAAATTAATCTGGGAATCGGTCCGTTTGTGATTGGACCTTATGTTGAAAGAAAAATCGGTAAATCACAATTCACTGCGATGGCGATAGATGCCGATTTCCGAAGCGCAAATTGGGCAGAACAGCATAATATTTACCATTCGGTTTCTCCAACGATTGCAGAAATGGATTCGGAAATTGCTCAATTTTTAGAAAAATTAGCAAGTAGAAGTTCAGATGCTTTAGCTTTAATCAAAAAAGTTTCTTGGGAAGGAACAGAGCACTTTACAGAGCTTTCTCCAGAAAGAATTCACATGAGCGCAAGTCTTATTTTAGAAGATACAGCCAAGAAAAATATTGAAATGATAAAAGAAAATCTTAGAGCTAAATAAGAAAGAAACTGCAAATTAATTTTGCAGTTTCAAAATAAATAGTAACTTTGTATTTCAAAGTGCTTTATTTATGGAAAATAAAAACTACCAAGAAGACTTGCACCACATCAGAAAAATGATGGAAAAAAGCTCTCGATTTATTTCTTTGAGCGGAATTTCTGGCGTTTTTGCAGGATTATTTGCTTTAGCTGGTGCTATTTATGTTTATTTCTTTTTCAAAAAAAATGGAGTAGATTATTTCGAGGGAACGGTAAAATACTATGAAATAGATATCATTACTCATTTGGTTATCGTAGCGATGGTTGTCATGGTTTTAGCGATTTCTTCGGGAGCCTATTTTACCATTAAAAAGAGCAAAGCCCATCATCTCCAAATTTGGGATGCTACCACCAAAAAATTGTTGTATAATTTTGCCATTCCATTAGGAATTGGAGGTTTATTTTGCGCAGGATTATTGTATCACGGTTTACATAGTTTACTTTCTCCAGCCACTTTAATTTTCTATGGATTAGCGCTATTTAATGCAGGAAATTACACTTTTTCTGACATTAAATATTTAGGATTGTGCGAAATGGCATTAGGAATTGTATCACTGTTCTTTTTAGGGTATGGTTTATTTTTCTGGGCGATTGGTTTTGGAGTTTTGCATATTGTTTATGGTTTGATAATGCATAAGAAGTATAAGTAAAATCAAAAATAAATTAGTAAAAGAATTGATTAAATGTTAAAGATTTCTCAACTCAACAAAGAATTTGAAAGCCGTGTCAGATTGGGTATAATGTCCGTTCTGATGGTTAACGATTGGGTTGATTTTAATGAAATGAAGCAACTTTTAGAAGTAACAGACGGGAATTTAGCAAGTCATAGTTCTGCATTAGAAAAATCTAATTACATAGAAATCAAGAAGGAATTTGTAGGCAAAAAACCAAAAACATCTTACCGAGTTACACAAGCAGGAAGAAGAGCTTTCGAAGAACATTTATCTGCGCTGGAAAGATTACTTGGAAAGTAGAAAACTATACATTCAGTTTGTCATGCTGAAAGCATCTAAATTATTTAGATTCCTACGGAATGACAAATAGACTGCAAAAATTTAAAAAGGAAATAACTTCCTTTAATTTTTTAGAAATTAACTTTGTAACTCAAAGTACTTTAAGTAAAATTTAAATTAAAAATTATGATAACAAACAAACAAAGAAGCTTCGTCATTTATGGATTGGCAGCTTTACTATTAGTTATTCCGTTTATTGGGATGCAGTTTACTAAAGAAATTAATTGGTCTGGTATTGACTTTTTAATCGCTGGAATTCTTCTTTTTGGAACCGCATTTTGCGTAGATATGGTTCTAAAAATGGAGAAAAAGAATGCCAAAAGAATGTTTTACATCGTAATAATTCTTTTAGCATTATTTCTGATTTGGGCAGAATTAGCGGTAGGAATTTTCGGAAGTCCAGTTGCGGGAAGTTAAAATGAAATTCATAAAAATGGATCGTAGGGATTTTTTGAAAAAATTTACTCAATTGACTGTTTTAGGAGCTTTCCCTTTTTTATATTCTTGGCAAATTGAACCTTTTTGGGTAGAATTTGTATATAAAAAAATGCCTATTAAAAATTTACCTGAAGAATTAGAGGGAAAAACCTTGATTCAGATTTCCGATTTACATGTTGGAAATCGGTTCGATTGGAAGTTTCTAATTGATTCTTTTAGAAAAGCACAGAAGCTGAAACCTGATTTTGTAGTTTATACGGGAGATTTTGTTCAGCATGGAAATCAATCCGAAAGAAAAGATTTAGAAACTGTTTTACAAAATGCCGTTTTCGGAAAATTGGGGACTGTAGGAATTCTCGGGAATCACGATTATGGGAAAAATTGGTCGGAACCTGATATTGCTGATGAGATTGTGAAAATTGCTGAAAATTCCGGAATAAAAATGCTTCTTAATGAAGAATTTGAAGTTTTTGGGTTGAATTTCATTGGTTTTGAAGATTTATGGAGTAATAGATTTCAACCTGAAAAAGTAATGCAGTATTTCAGTTCTGAAAAAGCAAATTTGGTGCTTTGTCACAATCCAGATGCTTGTGATTTGGATATTTGGAACGGTTATCAAGGCTGGATTCTTAGCGGTCATACTCATGGTGGACAATGCAGAATTCCTGGAGTTGTTACGCCATTTCTTCCAGTGAAAAATAGAAAATATATTTCTGGCAAAATTAATTTAGAAGATGGCAGAACACTATACATTAATCGTGCGATTGGTCATTCTTATCAAGTCAGATTTATGGTTCGTCCAGAAATTACAGTTTTTACATTAACTCAATCTTAAAAAAAAATTATGAAAACACATCACTTAATCTTTTTAGTTACAGCAATGTTTGTTGTACTGTTTTATGACCAAGAACCTGGATTAAATATCGGTATTTTAGGAATTTTGGTTGCGGTTCTTACTTATTTTAATACCGAAAAAAGATTCAAAACCCGAACTTTTTATTCAGTTTTGGCCACCAGCATTTTTAGCAGTATTGCTTTTGCTTGGTATGGTGATTTTGCCTCTTTTTTTGCTATTTTCACTTCGCTTTTTTTATTGGGTTTCACTTCCAAAAACAAAGAACTTAAATCTATTCTCGTGATTCCAGTTTTTGCAATTAATTTTGTGACTTTTATTTACCTTGTTTTTCAGTTGGAACAATGGTTGCCACAGAGAAAAACCGAAAGTTTTTGGCAAAAAGTTTTAGCGGTGGTTTTAATCCCAGCTTTTCTGCTGTTGATTTTCTTTGCGATTTATACACACGGAAGTTCACATTTTGCTTCGCTTTTTTCTGATTATGAATTAGATATTAATCTTTGGCAAGTTATTGCATTAAGTATTTTAGGGTTTTTCTTGGCTTTTAATTATTTCAATTTTTCGATTTATGAATTTTTTATCAAGAACAATCATTATCTGAAAAACGATTTTTTGAATGAAGACAAAAAACTGAAACCTACTTACGATTTTCTAGACCTTCCTTTTGAAAGATTGAGTGGTGTAGTATCCTTTGTAGCATTGAATATTTTATTGTTATTCTTCATCGTTACGTTTAATTATGAGCAGTTTGTAGAATTGTCAAAAGCTACTGCCAATCAACTTGCCGAAGAAACGCACGAAAGAGTAGGAGCGGTAATTGCGAGTATTGTGATGGCAATAGGTGTGATTATGTTCTATTTTAAAGGCAGTTTCAATTTTGATAATCAAACGAAATCTTTGAAAAATTTGGCAAAAATTTGGGTATTTCTGAATGCCGTTTTAGTGATTTCGGCTTTTGTGAAAAATTCTGAATACGTATTCAATTTAGGCTTAACCTACAAAAGATTAGGTGTTTATGCGTTTTTAATTTTAGCCATTATTGGATTGATTTTCACTTTCATTAAAATTCATCAGCAAAAAACCAATGCTTATCTTTTTAACCAAATGGTTTGGTATTTCTACGGAACGATTTTGGTGTGTAGTTTTATCAATTGGGGAAATCTTGCCACCGTTTACAATATTAAGAACGAAAAAGCAGATTTTAAATTTCTGTATTCTTTGAATTACAATGATAAAATTCTTCAAAAAAATTTTCCGAAAGAAATAGCTGAAAGAGCGAATTACGAAAAAGAATTGAATGATAAAAAGCCTTTTTTATCAAAAATTCTTTACTACGAAACATTAGATTTTTAGAATTCTAACGAATTGTTACAACATTTACATCAAGCTGAATATTCTACAATTTATTAAGTAACTTTGGTATAATATTAGCTCGCTAATGATAAACCAGATGATATGAAAATTTTAATTAATGTTTTGTGGAGTTCTATTTTGGGAGTGAGTTGTTGTACAAACAACGGAATTTCTCAAAATGCAAATACAACTACCACTAAAACAGAAATCATGGAAAATAATTCTTCTCAACCATCACAAGGAAGACGAGGTGCAATGAGAACGGTAGAAGGCAATAAAATCATCAGAACTTTAGATGCTTCTCAACTTCCATTTACCATTGGTGAAGAGTTTACAGATGAGAACCAGCAATTTATTCTGGTGCTTAAAAATTTTAATAAACCCACTCTTTCTGCTAAAATCAATAGCGTAGAGAAAGATAGAAATCTCCGAATTAACCAAATTATTTTACCAGATGGTTCAGCAGACGGTCCTTTTTCGAGAGAAATGAAATATGCTCAAAAACAAAGCGGAACCTATAAGATTGTTTTTGGCAAAAATCTGATGGCAGAAGGAAAATTGAAGGGAAATATTTCCGTGACAGTAGAATAAAATAAAAAAAATGTAAATATGAAAAATTTAATTTTATCAGCTTTTGTAATTGCAGCTACCACAGTAAGTTGTGGTACAGTGCAAAGTATCGTTCAGAATACCGTTCCTTATACCACGAATGTTTTGGTTTCTTCGGGTGTTCCTGCCAATCAAGAATTTCTGTAACGTCTTCTGCTACGAGTTTCGCTCAATATGTAGGAGCGGGAACCAGCATGGTTCAAGATATTAGAATTTCTAGTGCTAAAGCAACTGCTACCAACTTGAGAACGAATGGCGAATTGGGAATTTTTAAATCCATCAAAGTTTATCTTTCTGGAAACAACACTGGTGAAATTTTAGTGGCTCAAAGAACAGATATTGGCTCTAATATTGGGAATACGCTCAACTTAGATCCTGATACTTCTAAAATTTTAGACCAAATTGTAAAAAGCGGTTCTGTAAAAGCTAGAGTAGCTTATGTATTGAAAAATACGGCGACTAATGATACTAATCTCACTATTAGCATGAGATTTTCAAGTATTCCTGCGCCAAATTAATAGACAATAGAAAAATAATCCAAGAATTTGGATCAAAAGAATTATTTAAAAATATAAAAGCATCCTAAAAAAGGATGCTTTTTTTAATTTTATACTTCGTCGTCAGATTCGATTGTGAAAGATCTAGACTTAAAGTCTTTGTCATGTTTTTCAGAAATTACGTCCTCACCTTTTTGAGCGATGATAAAATCTGTAGATTCATTAAACATTTCTCTGAAACTTGCAAAATCTTCTTTGTATAAATAGATTTTATGCTTCTCGAAAGTTGCTTCTCCATTCTCACCAAAATTCTTTTTACTTTCTGTAATGGTAAGATAATAGTCTCCTGCTTTTGTTTCGCGCACATCAAAGAAATAAGTTCTTCTACCTGCCTTCAACACCTTTGTGAAAATTTCATTTTCGTTTCTCTCCTTGTAATCACTCATTGTTACTTATTTTAGAAATCCTATTGAACAAATATAAAAGATTTCTTTTAATCTCAAAATAAATTTTAAAGAAATTGATATTTTAGCGTAATTTTTAAGTTTCTACGAAGTTTCCGTAGTGTCTAAATCACTAAGATTTAATATGAAGTCTGCTCTTTTTGCGCTTGATTCTCTGTGAGTTATGATAATAGAAGTGCAAGATTTAATATCTTTTTCTATGTTTTGAAGGATGTTTTCTTCGGTCTCTGTATCGAGTGCAGAAAGCGAATCATCAAAGATGAGAATTTCTGGTTTTTTGATGAGTGCTCTTGCGATACAAATACGCTGTTTTTGCCCTCCAGAAAGCATTACGCCACGTTCGCCAACCATGGTTTTGTATTGGTCTTTGAATTCTACAATATTCTTATGCACATCTGCTTTTTTTGCAAATTCTTCTACCAAATCATGCGTAGGATGGTCTATAGCAAAGCCAATGTTATTCTCAATCGTATCCGAGAATAAGTAACTTTCCTGAGGAATATAACCAATGTGTTTTCTGTATAATTCTAGATTATGGTCTTTGAGATTTTTCCCATCAATTAAAATTTCTCCTTCATCGGGATCAATTAACCTGCATAGTAACAATGCGATAGTAGATTTTCCGCTGCCCGTTTTTCCCATAATTGCCATAGATTTTCCAGCTTCTAGTTTGAAACTTAGATTTTCTAAAGCTTTTATTCCTGTATTAGGATAGGTGTAAGAAACATTTCTGAATTCTATATCGCCTTTAATTTCATATTGGTCGAAATTTTTGTTGACGATTTCAGATTTTATGTCCAAAAATTCATTCACTCTGGTCATAGAAGCAGCAGCTCTTTGATTAACAGATGAAACCCAACCTACCATAGAAAATGGCCAAATCAGAATGTTAATATACATAAAGAAATCTGCAATGGTTCCTACTGTAAGTTTTCCTTCAAAATAATTTTTACCACCGATATATAAAATGGCAACATTTAATAAACCAATAACAAATAAAATAATGGTGAAGAAATACGCTTCTGTTTTGGCTAAATCTAATGCTTTGTCTTGATAATCTTTTACCTTTTCGCCGTAATTTTTTTCGATGTATTTTTCTTTGTTGAAAAATTTCACCACTCTAATCCCCGAAAAACTGTCTTGTACAAATGTAGAAATCGCACTTTGGCTTTTCTGCATAATTTTAGATTTTCGGTTGATAATAGAGCTTACTTTATAAATCAAAAAAGACAAAATAGGAAGTGGAATAAGTGTCCAAAGTGTCATTTGCACATTGGTCATGAGCATGTAAATGCTAGTGATGACTAATAAAATCACCAAGTTCACCACATACATTACACCAGGACCAAGGTACATTCTAATCGCCACTACATCTTCAGAAAGTCTGTTCAGTAAATCACCAATTGTGGTTTTTTTATAAGTAGTAAGCGAAAGCTCTTGATAATGTCTGTAAATTTTATTTTTGAGTTCGTATTCTATTCTTCTAGAAGCTACAATAATGGTTTGTCTCATCATAAATCTGAAAACTCCAGACAAAACCGAAGTTCCCACAATAATGGCTCCGTTAATCAGTAAGGTATTGAATAATAATTCTTTATCTACATTTTTCTTATCTAAAACACTTTTGATAACATCTACACTCTGCCCTACAAACTGTACTTGATAAATAGCAAAAAAGTTAGATGCTATGATAAATAGCAAGCCCCAAAATAGCAGAACTCTGTGTTTCCAAAAGTAAGGATTAAGCGTTTTAAGTGAATTCATAGTTGCAAAAATACAGAAAATATAAGTTTGAAAAAGAAGCAAAAATAACTTCTGACTTCATGTTTCTTACTTCCAGCATTTTTTTCTATCTTTGCACCATCTTATTAAAAGCTCTTTGAAAATGTTAGGAAGAAGACAAATCCGCGAAAAAGTAGTGCAGACACTATATTCTTATCATCAGAATCCTATAAAAACTGATGTTTTAGAGAAAAATATGTTTACAGAGATTGAAAAAATCTATTATCTCTATATTTATCAACTCAACTTCTTGGTTGCATTAAAAGATCTTGCCGAAAGACAAATTGAAATCGGTAAAAATAAATTTATTAAGACTGAAGAAGACCTTAATCCTAACATGAAATTCGTGAATAATCAAGTTTTTTTACAACTTGATCAAAACGAAGAAAGACTTTCCTTTAACTCAAAACACAAAAAATATCAGTGGGACTTACACGATGAATTGTTAGTAAAAACATTTCAGAGAATCGTTGCGAGTAAGCGTTACCAAGAATATATGGCTGAAGAAAGCCTAAGTTTTGAAGAAGACCAAAAGTTTGTTGGGAAATTATTTCTAAAATATGTTGCCGAAAATGAAGATTTTCATGAGCGTTTAGAGGAATTAGAATTGTCTTGGGCAGATGATTTCCATATTTCGAATTCTATGATTCAGAAGACCATTGGTTTTATGAAACAAAATCAGCCGAGTCATACTTTAATCAAAATGCTTAAAGATGAAGAAGACAGACATTTTGCTAAAAAATTATTACTACAAAGCATTTCTCACTGGGAAAATTCTGAGAAAAAAATCGAAGAAAGACTGGAAAATTGGGATTTAGAAAGAATTTCTTTAATGGATAGATTGATTTTGATCACAGCTATTACAGAGATAGATAATTTCCCTCTCACTCCAGCAAAAGTGATTATCAATGAATATATAGAGGTTTCTAAAGTTTTTGCTACCGATAGAAGTCAGATTTTTGTGAACGGAATCTTAGATAAATACACGAAAGATATTTCTAGAGCATAAATTTTGATTAAATTTGAGGAAATTTTAAAAAATCAGAATCAATGAAAAGAATATTAGGTTTAAGCTTACTAGCTGTTTTGACTTTAGCTTCTTGTAAAAAAAATGAAGCAACCGAAACATCAACTGCTACTACTACAACAGAGCAAAAAGATCCTTTTGCAGATGATAGAGTAGTAAAACAAAGTGACTTGGTAAGCGAAGCAAAAAATCATGCAGAAACTACATTAGCACTTTCTGAACCAGACTTTAATTTCGGAAAAATCAAAAAAGGAGATGTGGTAGAACACGTTTACGAAGTAACCAACACAGGTAAAAATCCTTTGATTATTTCTGCGGTAAAACCAGGTTGCGGATGTACAGCTCCAGATTATACTAAAGAACCAATTATGCCTGGTCAAAAAGGTCAAATTACGCTAAAATTTGATTCTACAAATTTTGATGGTGTAGTATATAAATCAGCAGAAGTGTATGCAAACGTAGCACAAGTTCCTATCGAAATTAGATTCTCAGCAGATATTCAACCTTAAAAAATAAAAAAATGTTTACAACAATATTTCTACAAGCACAAGGTGGAGGTGATTTCTTCTCAATGATTTTACCATTTGTCTTAATGATTGTGATTTTCTACTTCTTAATCTTGAGACCACAGACTACGAAGCAAAAGAAAGAAAGACAATTTCAAGATTCTCTAAAACCAGGCGCTAGAGTAGTAACCACTTCTGGTATGCATGCTAAAATTGTACAAGTAGTAGAAGATGGAGTGATTTTAGAAACCATGAGCGGTAAATTAAAATTCGAAAAAGCTGCAATTTCTAGAGAATTTACAGAAGCTAGATTCCCTGAAACAGTAGGAAAATAATTCAAAAAATTTAGAAATTCTATAAAATAAAAATTCCATCAAATTATTGATGGAATTTTTTTATTTGGTATAATATTATTTTTTTAAGTCAATAGCAAGATTAATAAACTTGCGGTAAAAATTCTGGCAATGGTAACCAAAGGATAAACTTGCGCGTAGCTTTGGATTGGAATATCTGAATCTAAATAATTAGTACTGAATGATAATGCAGCTGGGTCTGTATAACTTCCGCTCATAATTCCTACCAATTGTAAATAATTGATTTTTAAGAAAAATCTTCCTACAATCACCATCAGGATTAATGGAATGAAAGTTACTGCAGAACCATATAAAATCCATAGCCAACCGTTATATTTGATGAAATTTTCATAGAATCCTTCTCCTGCATGAATACCTACTGCTGCAAAGAATAGACAGATTCCTAAATCTTTCATGAAATAAATCGCTCCGTTATTGATATAAGAGTGAATGAAAGAAATACCTCCATATCTAGAAATAAGCAATGCTACAATCAGTGGTCCTGCTGCAAATCCTAGTTTTAAAGGAATTGGTAAACCAGGAATCATCAATGGAATAGAGCCTACAATAATCCCGATTAATAAACCACCAAAAAGTGATAAGAAGTCTGGCTCTATTAATTTTTTCTCTTGATTACCAATGATTTTTTCTGCTTCTTTAATACCTTGATCCGTACCGATAACTCTCAAAATATCTCCGTAGAAAAGTTCTAAACTTGGTCTAGGAATCATTTCTTTACCCGCTCTGAAAACTCTAGTTACTTTTACATCATAAGCATTATACAAGTCTAAATCTGAGAGTGTTTTGTGAACTGCAGAAGGTTTGGTCACGAAAATATTTTTCTTGTTAATATCAGAATCAGATTCTATGAAAGAGTCGGTAGAAGGTCTTCCTACTTTTTTGATGAAGTCTTCTAAATCGGCTTCTTTTCCTACAATCATCAGTACGTCTCTGTCTTGAAGTTCTGTGTCTAATTTTGGCGAAAAAACAGAAACCTCGCCACTGTGTTTTAATCTAGAAACTACAATTTCATGACCTATACTGTTAATTACTTCTCCTAATGGAATTCCAAAATATTGAGGATTCGTAACTCTTAGTTTTTTGTGGACTAATGGTTCTTCGCGATTAATTTTGTTCATTCTGAATTTTCTCATTTCTACATCAGGATGAATTTTTAGAAGAACTTTAGATAAAATAATAACACCAATGATTCCAAAAACACCTAAAGGATAAGTGATGGCGTAACCAATTGTTGGGTCGTCAAATGTTTTATCTGGAAACTGATTTTTTAATTCTACAATGGTATTTTTAGCAGCTCCTAAACCTGGTGTATTGGTTACAGCACCACTCATAATTCCCACCAAGTTTTCTATGCTCACTCCTGTGAATTTAAAGAGTAGAAAAGTGATGAATCCGCCAAATAAAACTGTAGAAACAGCAAGAATATTAAACTTTAAACCTTCATTTCTAAAAGAAGAGAAGAAAGATGGTCCTACTTGTAATCCGATACCATAAACAAACAAAATTAAACCAAAATCTCTAATGAAATCGAATATTTCTTCATTCATTCTATAGCCAAAATGGCCCAAGATTAATCCAGTAAACATCACTGCAGAAACACCGAAGGTAATTTTGCCCATTTTCAATCTTCCAAAGAAAACTCCAGTACCTATTGCAAGCATTATGGTAACTAATGATTGAATTACACTTGGGTCTTCAGTTGGGAAAAGTAAGGTTTTAAGCCACTCGAACATAATAATAGTTTTTTAGTAGTGCAAAGTTACGCTATTGCTATTGCGTGAATAATATTTTTAAACTGAAATATATCAGAAATCAAATAATCGTTTAATTTCCAAAAAAAGCGAGGAAAAAACCTCGCTCTAATTTATAAAAATCAATTTAATTTTCTTTTTCTTTCTCGCTTTTCTATGTAATCTAGAACAGCTTCTTTGGTTGTAAGCCAGTTTCTACCTTCCTTGAAAGCGTCTATTTTTCCCTTTCTAGCCAATAAACTTACGTATTCTTGTCCATAAGGTAGCCTTTCTTCTTCTACAATATTAGAAATCGGGCGATAATTATCATACGTATTATTGAGAGAACCTAAATAAATGTCTAAACTTCTCTCCAAAGCTTGAAGAACTAATAATAAAATTTTAGAATAATCTCCATTATTTGCTAAGTTTAAAGCATCATAATACTTTTTTCTATCATTTTTAAGGATAATTGCAGGAGGAAATCCTTCTCTCATTAATAAAAGATTGAAAATCAAACGCACCGTTCTACCATTTCCATCGAAAAACGGATGAATCCAAACAAATCTGTGGTGAAAAATTGCCGCTTTTATAATAATATTTATATCTGATGAATTTACCCAATCAATTAATTCTGTTACCAGTTCATCTACTTTAAAAGCGTTTGGTTGAGTAAAATTTGCTCCAGAAATTCTTACACCAGAAGTTCTGAACATTCCAGCAAAATCTTTTTCAATTTTTTGTAAAACCAAATAATGAACTCTCATAATATCGGTTTTATTTAAATTATTTTTATCCGATATTAAAGATTCTACAAATTCTATGGCTTCCTGATGATTTATGGCTTCGAAATGTTCTCTCAAAGATTTTCCTTTGATGGTAAAACCTTCTTCAATCACCATTTTTGTTTCGTGAAGTGTCAAAGTATTTCCTTCGATGCTATTAGAATTATACGTCCATTCTAGCATTAAACTTTCTTTAATACCTTTCACAGCATAACTCGGAATTGGACGTAATTTATCCAATTCTGCTTTTTTTTGCAGAATTCTTTCGAGGTGTTTCTCTAAACCTTCAAAGTGATAAGGATAATTTTGCCAATTCATTTAACAAAGGTAAGAAAATTTTCTTAATATCGGATGTATTTAATTTTAGTTTTATCCGATGTTAATAATATTGAAAAATAAAAAAGCGAGGAAAAAGCCTCGCTCTAATTTATACATTTATTTTTTTTCTTTGGAGTACATTTTTACTATTGAAATTAATTTGTTGAAATTGTCTTTACCAATTTCTTTTTCTTCAAATAAAAATGATTGCAATGAGTTTTCAAAATTTACAATAAATAAATTATCAACAAATTCAAAATTTGTTTTTTTCCAGATTGATTTTTGTTCGATAAATTTATTTTTAAAGAAGATATCATTTTCAGTTAATTCCAAAAATCCGATGTTATTGAATTCTTTACATTCTTTCAATGTCTCATCTACTTTTCTAAAATACATTTTTTTATTTTTGAAAAACTGGAAAAGCTGAACATATAATATTGTGGCTAATATTGTTGTAAGAATTATGTATAAAGTTGATATATCTCCTTTACCGAAGTAAGATAATAAGGTTAGAATAAGCATAACCGAAACATAAATTATACTTCGTTTAATTTCTCCTAAACCTTTTTTCCAACGAAGATAAAAGAATTTTTTTAGTTGTTCGCGATAAAGGTTCTCATTAAGAGGGATTTCTAAAGTTAATAGTTTTTCTTTCATAAAAATTCATTAAAAAAGCGAGGAAAAAATCTCGCTCTAATTTATAAATTCACTTTCAATGCCAATTCATTAAGTTGTTCGTCGTGAATTGGTGAAGGCGCATCAATCATCACATCTCGTCCAGAATTATTTTTCGGGAAAGCAATGTAATCTCTAATCACTTCGTTTCCGTCGAGAATGGCAACTAATCTATCAAAACCGAAAGCCAATCCAGCATGAGGTGGCGCTCCGAATTTGAAAGCATTCATCAAGAAACCAAACTGCGCTTCTGCTTCTTCTTTAGAAAATCCTAATAAATCAAACATTTTAGACTGCAATTCTTTATTGAAAATTCTTACAGAACCACCGCCAATTTCGTTGCCGTTAAGAACCATGTCGTAAGCGTTTGCTCTGGCTTTTCCTGGTTCAGTTTCTAATAAATGTACATCTTCTGGTTTTGGCGAAGTAAAAGGATGGTGCATTGCGTGATATCTTCCAGTTTCTTCGTCCCATTCTAAAAGTGGAAAATCCACAACCCAAAGTGGAGCAAATTCATCACCTTTTCTTAAACCTAATCTGTTCCCCAATTCCATTCTTAATGCAGAAAGTTGAGTTCTTACTTTATTAGCGTTTCCGCTCATTAATAACATTAGATCTCCTTCTTTTGCTCCGAATTTCTCTGTAATTTTTTTAAGGTCTTCTTCGCTGTAGAATTTATTGACAGATGAAGTAATTACACCATCATTTTGGAATTTAATCCAAACCATTCCAGAAGCACCAATTTGAGGGCGTTTTACCCAATCAATTAACTCGTCAATTTGTTTTCTGGTATAATCTGCGCAACCTTCTACATTAATCCCAACAACCAATTCTGCTTCGTCAAATATTTTGAAATCTTTTCCTTGAACCAATTCATTTACTTCCACGAATTTCATTCCAAATCTGATGTCTGGTTTGTCATTTCCGTAAGTTCTCATCGCTTCATCAAAAGTCATTCTTGGGAATTTCCCGAATTCTTTTCCAGTAATGTCTTTCAGTAAATGCGCCGTCATTCCTTCGAAAATTTCTAAAACATCTTCTTGTTCTACGAATGCCATTTCGCAATCGATTTGGGTAAATTCTGGTTGACGGTCTGCACGCAAATCTTCGTCACGGAAACATTTTACAATTTGGAAATATCTGTCCATTCCACCAACCATCAATAATTGTTTGAAAGTTTGTGGAGATTGTGGAAGCGCATAAAACTGACCTTGATTCATTCTACTAGGTACTACGAAATCTCTCGCTCCTTCTGGTGTAGACTTTATCAAAACTGGCGTTTCTACTTCAATAAATCCTTTGTCTGAAAGATAATTTCTCACTTTTTGCGCCATTTTGTGACGGAAAATCAGTTTATCTTTCACAGGATTTCTACGGATGTCTAAATATCTGTATTTCATTCTCAATTCTTCGCCGCCATCCGTTTCGTCTTCGATGGTGAAAGGTGGCAATTCTGCGCTGTTGAGAATCGTTAATTTTTCAACTAAAATTTCAATTTCACCGGTTGGGATTTTTGGGTTTTTAGAAGCACGTTCAATTACGGTTCCTTCTGCCTGAATCACAAATTCACGACCGAGTTTTTTCGCATTTTCTAGAATTTCTGCCGAAGTTCTGTCTGCATCGAAAACCAATTGTGTAATTCCGTAACGGTCTCGCAAATCTATCCAAACCATAAAACCCTTGTCTCTGATGGTTTGTACCCAACCAGAAAGTGTAACTTTTTCATTAAGATTTTTGAGTGTAAGTTCTCCGTTAGTGTGCGTTCTGAACATTTTTTTTAGATTTTAGATTTTAGATTTTAGATTTTAGATATTTCAATTTATGAAATTCAATTTCAAAATTTGAAGAATATATAATCTCCTAATTCCCAAAAATTAGGTTGCAAAGATAAGATTTTAGGATGGAAGATGGAAGTGAGATTATAGAAGTTTTTTTGATGATTAAAAACTATTTTTCTGGAATATATTCTAATAAATCTGCGGGTTGACAATCCAAAGCTTTACAAATGGCTTCTAAAGTCGAAAGTTTTATTGCTTTGGCTTTACCTGTTTTTAGTATGGAAAGATTGGCTTGTGTAATGCCAATTTTATCTGCGAGTTCTTGCGATTGCATTTTACGTTTGGCAAGCATTACGTCTAGGTTGATGATGATTGGCATATTTCTAAATTGTTAAATCGTTTTCGGATTGAAGTTCGTAGCCTTTTTTGAAGAAAGCAATAATAAAAAATATAGCTATTCCTAAACTTAAAAATATAAAACAGATGTAAAATATATCTGCACTAAATTTTAAATTTAAATTATAAAACCAATTAATAATTTGAATAGGAACGAATATAATGCTCAGCCAAGCCAATTTTTTGAACCAATTTATTGTTTTTAAGTTAAAAATATAATCTTTACCTAAAGCTTCGGTAATTTTATAGCATACAAAACTGAAAATTGTAAAAAAGCTAGAGCTTATTAAGCTGTTGATAATGAAACTTTTAGTATAAATTCCAGTTAATAGATTTTGTTCTGTAAATGGATAATAAATTTTAAATTTCAGAACATCTTTTATTGGATTGGTATATTCATTTTTTGCCCAACCTACATCATTTCCTAGAAGAAAGTATTCTGATAAAATATTGCTTCCTGTTTTGTATTTGTAATAAAGTACCGAAAATCCAATGATCTCATAAATAAAATGGAAAACAATAAACCAAAAAAGAATTAAAAAAAAGTAACTAAAATACTTTGAAATAGAATTTTGTCCTATAAGTTTCATAATTATTTGTTTTAAATGGTTAATTCGTTTTCTGATTTTAAGTATAGTGCTTTTTTATAAACCTGCCCAATAATATATAGTAATGCAGATAAAAAAAGGAAATTAAGTTCTGTAACTTGATAGGAAAGAATGAGTTCATTTTTTACTGAAAATTCTATGTAAAAGTGCAAAAGCCAATTAATAATTCCTATGATTAAAGAAATTTTACTGATGGATATAATTAGAGAATAAAATACATCTTCAAATGGATTTTGTAGATTAAGATTTTTTAAAATTTTGATGATTTTGTTCACAAAATCTATTTTTAGAAGTGTAGTTATAAATACACCAATAAGAATAACGTTGAAAGCGGAAATATCTTCATTAAATATTTTAGAGAAATTTACACTAGAAAAATATTTTCTTTGTGAAGACCAATCTAAATAATGTGAAAAGTAAACCCATAAAATAGAAATAATATCTACAAAAAGTCCAAATAATGTTATCCAAAATATAAATTTTAGGAAAGTTAAAGTTTTTTTTGATAAGTTTTTCATAATTATTATTTTAAAAATATATCGCAAATATATAAATAATTATTGTAAAACAATAAAATATTTTAAATTTTGATAAAATTTATTTTTCTGCGTTGCATTTTGCGTGAGGGCGTAACCGGAAATCCCGCAGTAAGCGTTGGCAAAAGCTTTGGCACGAGGAATTGCAGGTGAAGACCGACTTTTTGTTTTTTTTGGAAAGGAATGAAGTGGCTAAAAACAAAAAGGCACGCCCAAAAAATATACATTTTTAAGATGATAAAATGCATTTGTGTACTATTTTAATTTTATTAACTTTGTAAGAACCAATCATTTAAAACTAATATTTATGGGAAAAGGCGATAAAAAAACGAGAAGAGGAAAAGTAACCGCAGGGAGTTACGGGAAAACAAGACCAAGAAAATCCGGGACATCTAAAGTAGCGGCTCCAAAAGTGGAAGCAAAAGCTGAAAAACCTAAAAAAGCAGCGAAACCGAAAGAAGAAGTAGCTGAAGAAAAGCCAAAAACTACTAGAAAGAAAAAAACCGAAGAATAATCTTCGGTTTTTTTAATGTTTTTTTATTTCATCTTCTGGGATGTTTTTTGTTTTCAATAGGTTGATGTATTCCAAAGCGCTGTAAGTCATCCAATTAACTTTTTCGGGAGCTTTTCTATTTTCCATAGTAAATTCTACAATTCCTACGTTTTCATTCATCCATGGTAGAAGGTAATAATTCAACCCTCCTTTATAGGATTTGAATTCACCAAAATTTTTTCCTTTTTCTGTATTCTGAGCGATGCTAAAACTGAAAATATAAAATAAAGGAATCAAGAAAGCGATAAAACTAAAACTTTTTAACATTATTTTATTTTGGATTTTAGAAAGTCCAACTCCTATTAAAATGGCAAATAATATATTGAAAGGAATGAAAAACACATAATTATCTGAAACGGCATAGAATGTAGAAAACCCGTAAACAGCTAATGAAGCAGTTAATATGAACCAAGCGATTCTTGGTTGAGTAGTAAACAGTAAATAAAATCCGTATATGCCAATAATTACAAATAGATTGAAATTATAAATTAAATATCCTAAGGATTTTATAAAATCATATAAATAAGTAGATAAATCTTTCTTAAAAGAATTAGATACCCAATTGCCTTGTTCTGAAGTAAAAACTGAATGAAAGGATAGGTTTTGGCTTATATTTACCACAAAAAGCAATCCGAAAAGAATGCAAAAAGCTAATAGAGGAAAAAGGTAAGCGTTTGTTTTCTTCTTAAAATAAAAAAGTAACAATAAATAAGAAGGAATAAGCAATATGTTTTGGATATGTGCCCATAAACTTATCCCTAAAAATATACTTGAAATGAATAGATGTTTAGGAGAATTTTTATTGTAAGCTTTTAATGCAAAATAATAATAGAGTGTAATCCAAACCGCATTAAAAGTATATACCTCCACAATTTCTGCATTTCTCCAAAAAGAAAAACTGAAGCCAAAAACCACAGCAGATATGAAGGATGTTAATTGTTTTTTGGTCATCTCAAATACAATTAAATATATCAAGGAAACGACTGCTGCTCCTGATGTAATCACTAAGATTTTATTTGCTAAAACACCATCGATAAATAGTAATTTTTTAATTAAAATGGCTGTATTAATATATAAGATGTGTGAAGTTGCAGTAGCTTCTTTTATGAATATTTCTTTTTCTGTTGTTAAAACATAGCCCACACAATCTCCAAAAGGGATCTTACTGAAACTTCCTAAGCTATATACAATGATAAAAAAGATAAATAAAAAGATAAATTGGCTATTAGTAGATTTCATTTTTTAATTTTTAAAAATTGGGACATTAGAACAAGCTTCACCGAACATGAGCGATTTTACAATAGGTTTCAGTTTTTCTACCAATTCTATGTAAGCATTTTCGGGAATGTCTTCTTCGCTGCAACCTTTTACGAGAACGCGTTTTGCTTCTAAATCTGCGAAATTATAATGAGAAATTGCTTCGTGCATTAAAACCACTTCTAAATCTTTTTTGGTTCCGTAAACTATCTTTTTAGCAACTCCGGTAAGTTTGGAAGTGATGAGGAAATAAGCCCAAATCGGAACAATAGCGTCTACCGAACAATAAACGTAAACAAAGGCGTCACGATAGATTTCAGAGTCTATTTCTGCAACTTTTTCGCGGAAATCTTTTTCTTTCAAAATCATTTCCATGAAAAGAAATTCTTTCAAATCTATTCCAATTCTTTTGCCTTTAGGAGAAAGTTCTGATAAATCAAAATTCACCAAACCGCTTTCTGCTACTTTATTTTTTATTTCGAAATCTTGTGACATTTTTTATTATTATCTTTGAGCAAAATTAAGTCAAATTTTTAGAATAAAAATTTTTAGTCCATCTGAAAATCTAAAATCTAAAATCTAAAAAATCTAAAATCTTGAAATACTATATCATCGCAGGAGAAGCATCAGGAGACTTACACGCTTCTAATTTAATGAAAGCCATTTTACAGAAAGACCAAAATGCAGAATTCAGATTTTGGGGAGGAGATTTAATGGCGAAAGTTGCGGGTGAAAAACCTGTAAAACACTATAAAGAACTCGCTTTTATGGGCTTCTTGGAAGTGGCGATGAACCTTAGAACGATTTTAAAAAACATAAAACTTTGTAAGGAAGATGTTAAAAATTATCAACCAGATGTTTTGGTCTTGGTAGATTATCCAGGTTTTAATTTGAGGATTGCAGAGTTTGCCAAAAATCTTGGAATAAAAGTAGTTTACTATATTTCTCCACAATTATGGGCTTGGAAAGAAGGCAGAGTAGAAACCATCAAAAAATATGTAGACGAAATGCTGGTGATTCTTCCTTTCGAGAAAGATTTTTATAAAAAACATCAAGTCAATGCGCATTTTGTGGGGCATCCATTGCTAGATGCGATTTCTGATTTGCCAGAAATTTCTGTTGAAAATTTCAAAAAGGAAAATGGCTTAAATGAAAAAGAAATTATTGCACTTTTACCCGGTTCTCGAGAGCAGGAAGTGGAAAAAATGTTGAGTTTGATGCTATCGGTTAGAGATTCTTTTAAAAATTATCAATTTGTAATTGCAGGAGCGCCAAGTTTATCTAAAGAATTTTATCAAAAATTTGTAGATGATGATGTGCATTTTGTTTCCAATAAAACCTATGATTTATTGAGATGTTCTAGAGCAGCTTTGGTAACTTCGGGAACGGCAACTCTAGAAACAGCTTTGCTGAATGTTCCGGAAATTGTGTGTTACCGAACCAGTAAAATTTCTTACGAAATCGGGAAACGTGTGGTGAAAAATATCAAATTTATTTCTCTGGTGAATTTGATTATGGATCGAGAAGTGGTAAAGGAATTGATTCAAAATCAACTCAATACAGAAAATTTAGTTGATGAACTTCAAAAAATTCTGGAAGGGCCAAAACGTGACAAAATACTTCAGGATTATGAACTTCTCAGAGAAAAATTAGGTGGAAAAGGAGCAAGTAATCACGCTGCAGAAATTATTGTTAATCTATGATGAAAAAAATAATTGCACAACTCGCAGAAATAGAAAATTTAAAACAATTTTCCCATAAAAATGCTCCTGAAATTTCAGAAGCGAGTATTGGTTGGCATTTAGAACACTCGCTTTTGGTGATTTCTAGAATTTTGGAAGGTTTACCACTTTCTCATCCAGAAAAATATCAACCTAAATTTTCTTGGACAAAATTTATGGTCATGACTTCGGGATATATACCTAGAAAAAAAGGAAAAGCTCCGAAATTCACTATTCCTACAAATGAAAACTTTCTAGAAAATATAGATAATTATCTAAATTCCGTTAGAGAAAATTTGCAAATGATTAAGAATCTCCCTTCTCAATCTTATATAGAACATCCTTATTTCGGACATTTAGATGTAAAACAAACTTTAAAATTTTTAAAAATTCATACTCAGCATCATCTTAAAATTGCAAAAGACATACTGGCTAAATCTCATTAGAGAATTTTAATGAAGAATAAATGATAAATAAAAGAGTAACAATAGGTTGCTCTTTTTTATTTTGGAGTGATAAGTTTCAGAGTAGTTTCTTCATGTTTTAATCAATTTCATTGCGTAAATTTGTTAAAAATTAAGAATTATGGCTTTTAACGAAAAGGATTATCAGAAAATTTCTACGGACCGTAAATTCATCATTGATTGCTATACAGAAATGTTGTCTAGAATTAATGAAAAGGAACTAGTAGATTTAATCAACAATTCAGAAGAAGGGAAAAAGTTCGAAGAAAATGAATTGTCTAGTGAGAAAATTATACAATCATTAAGTATCTATTTTCAATTGATGACATTGGTAGAAGAAAACGGAGCTACACAATATAGAAGAAGATTAGAAGACCAAGAAAAAATCACTGCAATTCGTGGTTCATGGGGAGAAGCATTCCATTTTTGGAAAAATTCTAATGTGACAGAAGAAGATATGCTGAACGCGGTTTCTGCTACACATGTTATTCCTGTTCTTACTGCGCATCCTACTGAAGCAAAAAGAGTTACGGTTATAGAATTGCATAGAGAATTGTACTTGCTTTTGGTGAAAAAAGAGAATACTTCTCTCAGTAAATTGGAGCAAAATGAAATTAAAGAAAAAATTATTCAGCTTCTAGAAAGATGGTGGAGAACAGGCGAAATTTACCTGGAAAAGCCAGACATTAAAGACGAAAGAGCAAATGTTTTATATTATCTTACCAAGATTTTCCCGAATGTTTTGGTGAAAAGTGACCAAGAAATCATCAATTCTTGGATTGAGTTAGGGCTTAATCCTCAGAAAATTAAAAATCCAGATTATTTTCCGAAAATTAATTTTGGAAGTTGGGTTGGTGGTGACAGAGATGGTCATCCTTTTGTAACACCAGCAGTGACTAAGGAAACACTTTTGCTTCATCGAAAAGCTGCATTAACATTGATTAAAGAAGATTTAATTCATTTGGCTAAGAAAATTTCTATTTCGGCGGTGTCTAATCCTGTTCCTTTTCAGCTTTCTGAAATGATTCAGGAGAAAGTTTCTGCATTAGGTGAAATGGGCAAAAAAGCAGTTGAAAGAAATCATTATGAACCGTGGAGACAATTCGTGAATCTTATGATTTGTCAACTAGAAAATACCATTACAGAAAATTTTGAAGATTCTAAAACCTATTATAAATCTAGCAAAGCGCTTCAAGAAGATTTAAAAAATTTAAGAGAAGTTTTGGTGCAAAATGGTTTCCAAAGCATTGCCGAAGATTTATTATTCTCTGTAGAAAGAGCGGTTCAATGTTTCGGATTTCATTTGGCTAAATTAGATATTAGACAAAATAGCGCTTTCCATGATAAAGCTATTTCGCAGATTCTTAAAGCCAGCGGTGAAACAGATTATGATTTCGAAAACTGGGAAGAAGAAAAAAGAGTAAATTACCTGAACCAAGTCTTGAGCAACAATGCTTTTATTACAGATGTTACCATTTCTTACGGTCCAGAAGCAGATAATGTTTTAGATTGTTATAGGGTCATCCGTCAGCATATCAGTCAATACGGAGCAGAAGGAATAGGTTCTTTTATTGTAAGTATGACCAGAAATTTAAGTGATTTATTGGTGGTTTATCTATTGATGAGAGAAACTCAACTTCTTAACACCAAAATAAGAGTAGTTCCACTTTTGGAAACTATCGAAGATTTACAAAATGGTTCAGAAATTTTAGAAAAATTCTTGCAACATCCTATCACAATTAGCAGAGCTAAAAATTTAGATGGAAAACAAGAAGTAATGTTAGGTTATAGTGATAGCAATAAAGATGGAGGAACCATTGCAAGCAAGTGGAATCTTCATAAAGCAGAAATTGCCTTATCAGAAATCGGTAAGAAACATAATACCGAAATTTATTTCTTCCACGGAACTGGTGGAACCATCAGTAGAGGTGGTGGTAAATATCATCGTTTCTTAGAAAGTATGCCAGAACAAACCGTTTTTGGAACGGTGAAAATTACAGTTCAAGGCGAATCTGTAGCGCAACTTTTCGGAAATCCTATGACAGCGAAATATAATCTCAATGCACTTTCATCTGGAACAGCAAGACATATTATTCAAAATAAATACAAAACCGAAAAACCACAATATCCATTTGAATCTATGGAATTTCTGGCTCAAAAATCCTTTGAACATTATAGAAATTTAATAGAAACTCCAGGATTTATCAATTTTTATGGAAAAGCAACGTGCATAGATGTTTTAGAGAAAAGTAAAATAGGTTCTAGACCAGCCAGAAGAACGGGAACCAGAACATTGCAGGATTTACGTGCGATTCCTTGGGTTTTCAGCTGGAATCTTTCTCGTATTGCACTCACAGGTTGGTACGGTTTAGGTGAAGCGCTCAAAATTTTGAAATCAGAAAAACCGCAAGAATATCAAAAGTTAAAAGAAGCGGCTCAAAACTGGAATTTCTTCAAATTTTTAATGATTCAGACCGAGACCAATCTTATTTTGTCTAATCTAGAAATTATGAAAAAATATGCAGAATTAGACCCAAATGAAGAAGAAAGAAACCTATTGATGGATAAATTTCTTACCGACCATCAAAATGGAGTTCAGCTGATAGAAGAATTGTTCGGTGAAGCTGCTCTGGAAAGAAGAAGCGGACAATATGATAACTTGAAATGGAGAAACCAAAAACTAGATGTTTTACACCATTTACACCTTCATTATCTACAACAATGGAGAAATTTAGATGACGAAAATAAACTAGAAAAAGACAAAATTCTCAATAAATTATTAAGTTTAATCAATGCTATTTCTAGTGGTTTGAAAAACACTGGATAAGAGTATAAAATTCCTTAAATGTAACGTTTAAGGAATTTTTTTGTTTAAAAATGGAGAAAAAGAACTTACAAGTTCAATAAATTTTTATATTTGGTTAAATTAATAGTCAAATCGCATGAACAAGCAACCACTTTTGATTTTGTGGATTTGTTTTATTTTCGGGATTCTTATTTCCGAAAAGTTGAGCTTGTCAACGGTTTTAGTCAATGTGTTTTTGAGTTTTAGCTTCCTGTTTTTAGTTTTTAGCTTTTTAAAAATTGATTTTTTCTTCAAAATCAAAGATTATGTATTGGCAATTTTCTTTTTGGTATTAGGAATTTTTGCGCATGAACTCCATAATAAAGAACAAGTTTTTCCAAATTTTCCTAATTCTTCGGAAGTGGTTTTTACTTTGGATAAAAAGCTGAATTCCAACGAGAAAAATAAACGCTACGAAGTCAAAATTTTGAAAGTTAATGACGAAATAAACCATTTAGGTTTGGTTTTGTCGGTTCCAAAAGAAGAAAAGGAACTGGATTTCAAACATTTTTATAAAGCCGAAATTTATCTCAACAAAGTAAAACCGAATGCGCAGGATTTTGGATTTGATTATCAAAAATATCTTGATAGAAAGCAGATTTATTTTCAAGGATATGCTCCTAATTCTTTTCAAGTTGCGGAGAAAGAAAACCTTACTTTGTCCGAAAAAATTAAACAAAAACGCTTAGAAGTTTTGCAAAATATTGACCAAGCAAAACTTTCTGAAAAATCTAAAGAATTTACCAAAGGAATTATATTGGCAGACAGAACAGAAATGGACCGAGAAACGGTAGAAGATTTTAGCAAATCTGGATTGGTGCATATTTTGGCGATTTCAGGTTCGCACATGGCAATTATTTTTTGGTTGATTTTACTGCTTATGAAACCAATTTTTCCTGCAAGTTTTAGAAATGTTCCGATTGTTATTTCTTTGATATTCATTTGGCTATTTGCAATTTTTATAGATTTTGGAAGTTCTGTGATTCGTTCGTGTATTATGATTTCTGCGTATTATTTCTATGTTTTATTACAACGAAAACCAGATTTGTTACATGCAATGGCGATTTCTGGTTTAGCGATTTTGATTTTTGACACGAATCAACTTTTTGATGTGGGATTTCAATTGAGTTTTATTGCGGTTTTCGGAATTTTTTGGCTCAATGAACCGATTTTGAAATATTTACCAAAGCCTAAAAATACTGTTCAGAATTTTTTTGTGAATGTAATTTCGATTAGTATTGCTGCGCAAGTGGCGACTTTACCATTGGTTATTTATTATTTTCATCAATATTCTCTGATTTCGGTTATTGCGAATCTGGTGGTGATTCCTTTTTCTGAAGTAATTATCGTTTTTGCATTGTTGATGACCATTTTGTTGGGTTTTGGCTTCGATATTTCTTGGTTAAATGCTTTTTACGATTATGGAGTTCAACTGGTTTTGAAAGTGATTCATTTTTTCGCTAGCCTTGATGTTTTCTTCTTTAAAAACATACCAATGCATTGGTCAGAAGTCATCGTTCTTTTTCTTATGATTTATTTTTTGAGGAGATTTTTAACACACCATCATTTAAAATCACTCATCAAAGTAGGATTTTTGGTCATTTTATTTTTAATGCTTAGAATAGGATTTAACTACTATGAAAATTCTAAATCCGAAATCTTAGTGCACGAATTTTTTAAAGAAAAAATAATTTCTGTTAAAGAAAAAGATAAAGTAGTCTTTTTTGTGAAAAATTCTAAAAATTTAGAAAAGCAGAAAAAATACATCATAGAGCCTTATTTGGTTGCTAGAAGAGTGAATGATTTTAAAATTATCTTTGTTCCTCAAAACGTAAAATCATTAGTAATAAATAAGAAAAATTATAAACTAGAATAATTTATTTAGAATAGTTATAAACTGATAAACATGACATTTGTCATACTTTCAAACGTTAACAAATTCTTAATTTTGTGAAAATTCAAAAAATAAATAAACAATGGCAGGATTAACTCAATCTACAATTGGTAGAAAGTTTTTAATGGCGCTTTCAGCAATGTTTTTGCTTGTCTTTTTGTTGATTCACTTGTCGGTAAATTTACTATCGATATTTAGTGAAGATGCATTTAACACAGCGTCTCATTTTATGGGATACAATCCTTTAATACAATTTGTGATGCAGCCGGTTTTAGTAGCGGGTGTTATCTTTCACTTTGTAATGGGCTTCGTTTTAGAAATGAAAAACAAAAACGCAAGACCAGTAAAGTATGCTGTAGCAAATAACAGCGGAAATTCTAGTTGGTCTTCTAGAAATATGATTATTTCTGGAGCAGTAATTTTAGCTTTCTTAGGACTGCATATGTATGATTTCTGGATGCATGAAATGAATTATAAGTATGTAGAAGCTCTATCAATCAATGAAACAAGATATTGGGAAGAGTTACATGCTAAGTTTGCAGATTTATGGAGAGTGATTTTTTACGCAGTTTCTTTTGTTTTATTAGGATTGCACTTATCACACGGTTTCCAATCATCATTCCAATCGATTGGAGCGAGACATCCTAAATATTTAAAATGTGTAAACACTTTAGGAACTTGGTATTCTATTTTAATTCCGCTAGGATTTATCGTAGTAGCTGTATTTCATTTCGTAACTCAATAATTTACATAATATTATGAGCAAATTAGATTCAAAAATTCCAGCAGGTCCTTTAGCAGACAAATGGAAAAATCATAAAGCACACATGAATTTGGTTGCACCAAATAACCGTGATAAAATAGATATTATTGTAGTAGGAACTGGTTTAGCTGGTGGTTCTGCTGCGGCAACTCTTGCAGAGCAAGGATATAATGTAAAAGCATTTTGCTACCAAGATTCACCAAGAAGAGCACACTCTATTGCAGCTCAAGGTGGTATTAATGCAGCTAAAAATTATCAAAATGATGGTGACTCTGTTTACAGATTATTCTATGATACCATCAAAGGTGGAGATTATAGAGCAAGAGAAGCTAACGTACACAGATTAGCAGAAGTTTCTGCAAATATCATTGACCAATGTGTAGCACAAGGTGTTCCTTTCGGTAGAGAATACGGCGGTCAGTTAGATAACCGTTCTTTCGGTGGAACTCAGGTGAAGAGAACTTTCTACGCAAAAGGTCAAACAGGTCAGCAATTACTATTAGGTGCATATTCTGCAATGAGCCGTCAAATCGGTAAAGGTAGAATTAAAATGTACAACCGTCACGAAATGATGGACTTAGTAATGGTAGATGGTAAAGCTAGAGGTATTATCGCAAGAAACTTAGTAACAGGAGAAATCGAAAGACATTCTGCTCACGCTGTAGTGATTGCTTCTGGTGGTTACGGAAACGTATATTTCCTTTCTACTAACGCGATGGGTTCTAACGTTTCTGCAGCTTGGAAAATTCACAAAAAAGGAGCGTATTTCGCAAATCCTTGTTTCGTACAGATTCACCCAACTTGTATTCCAGTTCACGGAACACAACAGTCTAAACTGACTCTGATGTCTGAATCTCTTAGAAACTCTGGAAGAATTTGGGTTCCTAAAAAATTAGAAGATGCTCAAGCAATCAGAGAAGGAAAACTTAGACCAGAAAGTATAAAAGAAGAAGATAGAGATTACTATTTAGAAAGAAGATATCCTGCATTCGGTAACTTAGTACCTAGAGACGTAGCTTCTAGAGCTGCTAAAGAAAGATGTGATGCTGGTTTCGGAATCGAAAATAATGATACTAAAGAAGGTGTATTCTTAGATTTCTCTACAGAAATTATGAAAAAAGGTAGAGAAGCAGCGACTGAGAAAAATATTCACAATCCTTCTGAACAACAAATATATGCTTTGGGTAAAAAATGGGTGGAAGAAAAATACGGAAACCTATTCCAAATGTATGAGAAAATTACAGCAGACGATCCATACGTAACTCCTATGAAAATTTATCCTGCAGTTCACTATACCATGGGAGGAGTTTGGGTAGATTATAACTTAATGAGTACTATTCCTGGTTGTTTCGTAATTGGTGAGGCTAATTTCTCAGACCACGGAGCAAACAGATTAGGAGCTTCTGCTTTAATGCAAGGTTTAGCAGACGGTTATTTCGTATTGCCTTACACGATTGCAGATTATCTTTCTGCAGATATCAGAACAGGACAAATTCCTACCAATTCTTCAGAATTTGAAGCTGCTGAAAAAGAAATTAAAGATAAAGTAAACTTCTTCTTAACCAATAAAGGAACTCATTCTGTAGACTACTTCCACAAAAAACTAGGAAACGTAATGTGGAACAAAGTAGGTATGGGTAGAACTCCAGAAGGTTTAGCAGAAGCAATTAAAGAAATAGAAGAAATCAGAAACGATTTCTGGAAAAATGTAAAAGTTCCTGGCGAAGCAGATGGAATGAATACAGAACTTGAAAAAGCATTCAGAGTGGCAGATTTCTTAGAACTGGGTCAATTAATGGCGAAAGATGCTCTCGAAAGAAAAGAATCTTGTGGAGGACATTTCCGTTGGGATCACGCTACTCCAGAAGGTGAAGCAGAAAGAGATGACGAGAACTACAAATATGTAGCAGCTTGGGAATACAAAGGTTATGATATCAACGCCGAAGTATTGCACAAAGAAGAATTGGTGTACGAGAATATTGAAGTGAAAACGAGAAGTTATAAATAATCTCCATAAAATAATTTAAAAAATGAGTGCAAAAAAAGGATTAAACCTGACTCTAAAAATTTGGAGACAGAAAAATAATAAATCAAAAGGTCAGTTCGAGACCTACAAAATATCAGATGTTTCTACGGATTCTTCTTTCCTTGAAATGCTAGATATGCTAAACGAACAATTGGTAAATAACGGAAGCGAACCAGTAGCATTCGACCACGATTGTAGAGAAGGAATCTGCGGTATGTGTTCATTGTACATTAATGGTAGAGCTCACGGTCCAGATACAGGAATCACAACTTGCCAATTGCACATGAGAATGTTCAAAGATGGCGAAACTATCACTATTGAACCTTGGAGAAGTGCTGCGTTCCCAGTAATCAAAGACTTGGTAGTAGACAGAAGCGCATTTGACAGAATTATGGCTGCAGGTGGTTTCGTTTCTGTAAATACTTCAGGAAATACACTTGATGCAAACGCAATTCCAGTGCCTAAAGAAGATGCAGATAAAGCAATGGATGCTGCAGCCTGTATTGGTTGCGGAGCTTGTGTTGCTACTTGTAAAAACGGTTCAGCAATGTTATTTGTAGGAGCTAAAGTTTCTCAGTTTGCTCTTTTACCACAAGGTAGAGTAGAAGCAAATAGAAGAGTACTGAACATGGTAAAACAAATGGACGAAGAAGGCTTCGGTAACTGTTCTAACACAGGTGCTTGCGAAGTAGAATGTCCTAAAGGAATTTCTCTAGAAAACATCGCTAGAATGAACAGAGAATTTCTTGCGGCTAAATTTACTACTGTAGATTAACCTTATAAATGAAATAATTTAAAAATCACCTCTTTCTTTGAGGTGATTTTTCGTTAAAACTTTCCCAAAACACAAAGTTTTTTTCTGCAAATAAAACTAAAAGTATATTTTTGCGTGATTAAAAACAAAAACAACTTTTTTAAAGAAATGAAAAAATATTTTTTATTATTCTTATTCTCCATTTTATTGCTATCATGTTCTAAAGGTGGCAAAGTAACCATAAATGGTAAAGTGACTAATGGCTCACCATTAGAAAGATTAGAAATTATAGATGCTTCAGGAATTGCAACTTTACCGCTTGCTAATTTTGGCGTAGATGCCAAAGGAAATTTCTCAGAAACCATAGAAATTCCTAGAGATGGAGTTTATGTAATTACTTACGCAGGAAACACAGGTTTTCTTTATCTAAAAGGTGGTGATCAAGTAAATCTTGATTTTGAAGCGATGCTTTTCCCTCAAGGAATGAAAATTACTGGTGATGCTAAAGGAAATACAGAATACTTAATGGAATCTCAGCAATTCATTAACCAATATATGTCTAAATTAGACCAATCTGTTATTTCTAAAAAAGAAGAAGATTTCCTAAAAGAATTAGAAAAATATAAAGGTGATATTACCAAAAAAATGGACGAAATCGCTAAGGTGAAAAAGCCAGACAGCGATGTAGAAAAATTCAATAAAAGAGAACTAGATGTAACTTTATTGATGATTTCTTCTCAGTACGAAAGCATGCATGGTCCAGCTACCAATGATCCAAAATACAAAGCAGGAGCTAAATTATTAGATTTCCAAAAAGGTCTAGAAAACGAAAGTTATGTAGAAGATATGCCTAATTACAGAAACTATGTTATCAGTAAATTAAGTGCAGGTTTCCAAAAATTCTTCGAAGGACAAAAGAATGCTGCTCCGACTTCTAATGTGCAAATGTTCTCTAAATTCTTAGACACCCAAAAAGATGTTTCAGATAAAACTAAAGAATACCTTCTTGCTGCGGTAGCTGCTCAATATGATTTAAGAGAGCCTGCTAATCCTAAATTACAAGAAGTTTTCAAATTTTTAGATACTAAAATCAAAAATTCTGCAATCAAATCTGAGTTGAAAAATTTAGAAGAAGCTATTTACGGAATTGAGCAAGGAACTGATGTTTCTGGTTTAAATTTAGTAAAACAAGATGGTGCTAAAACAACTTTAGCAGATCTTAAAGGAAAACCTACAGCATTAGTGTTCTACGCTTCTTGGAATCCTTACATCACAGAAAGCACAATGCCTGTTCTTAAAGAAATGGTGAAATTCTATGGTTCAAAAATGAATTTTGCTTTCATTAACTTAGATGATACTCAAGACCAATTCGTGAAAACTTCTAAAGCGATGTTTACAGGAATTCAAGGGAATAATTATTATGCAACGGGTGGTATGAAATCTGAAGTTGCTAAGAAATTTGCTGTTTACGGATTTAAAATGCCAAGTTTCATCATCATTGATAAAGACGGTAAAATTTCTAGTAAAACTTACTTAAATATCGCAGACCCAGCTCTAGTAGATGGATTGAACAAAGCTTCTGGTTTACAAGCTCCAACTGGAATTCCTCAAACTCCAGAAATGATGGCTCCACCAATTGAGCATTCTGCAAATGATGGTCACGGTCACTAAAAAAGATAAAAATATCATATCAAAAAGCGGACTAAAGTCCGCTTTTTATTTTTTCAAAATTTATGAAAATCAACAAACACACTGAAAATTAGTTTTAAAACATTAATTTTGCATCGTTATGAGTAAGAAAAAGAAAAACATTATTTTAGAAAATATTAAATTAATTACTGCTGGTGCAAAAGGTGTAGCCGTGGGAAAAACTGAAGAAGGAAAAACGGTTTTAGTTTCTGGTGCGGTTCCGGGTGATGTAGTTAATGCCAGAGTGAAAAAATCTAAATCTAAATACTTCGAAGCAGAAGCCATAGAAATTTTAGAAAAATCACCTTACAGAGTAGAGCCGAAATGTATTCATTTTGGAGTTTGTGGTGGTTGCAAATGGCAGAACCTTTCTTACCAAAAACAACTCGATTTCAAGCAAGAAGAAGTTTATAACAATATCAAACGAATCGGTGGAATCGAAAATTTTGAAACCTTACCTATTCTCGGTTCAGAGCAAGAATATTTCTACAGAAATAAAATGGAGTTTTCTTTTTCTAACGCTCGTTGGCTTACTCAATACGAAATCAGTTCCGAAGAAAATTTCGGGAATAAAGATGCTTTAGGATTCCATATTCCAGGAATGTGGAGTAAGATTTTAGATTTACAAGAATGCTTCCTTCAAGAAGCGCCATCTAATGATTTAAGATTAGCTGTAAGAAATTACGCCATCGAAAATGGTCTAGATTTTTTTGATGTAAGAAATCAAGAAGGCTTTTTGAGAACTTTAATGCTTCGTCAAAACTCTCAAGGAGAATGGATGGTTTTATTCCAATTGTATAGAGAAGAAAAAGAAAACAGAGAACAATTATTCGATTATATTTTAGAGAAATTCCCGCAAATCAAAACATTGGTTTTTGCCATCAATCCGAAACAGAATGATTCTATTTATGATTTAGATGTGCAAACGTATTTTGGCGAAGGTTTTATTTATGAAGAAATGGATGGTTTGAAATTTAAAATCGGGCCAAAATCTTTCTTCCAAACCAATTATAAGCAAGCGCTTAATTTGTACAGAAAAACACTAGAATTTGCAGAAATTTCTGAAAATGATGTGGTTTATGATTTGTATACAGGGACAGGAACGATTGCGCAATATATTGCCAAAAAAGCAAAATACGTAATCGGGATAGAATCGGTGCAAGAAGCGATTGATGCAGCAAAAGAACATGCTAAACTCAATGGTTTGGATAATTGCGAGTTTTATTGTGGCGATATGAAAGACGTTTTCACAGAAGAGTTTTTAGCCAATCATCCAAAACCAAATGTTTTGGTTACCGATCCGCCAAGAGACGGAATGCACCAAAAAGTGGTTGAACAAATTCTGAAATTAGCACCGCCAAAAATTGTCTATGTTAGCTGTAATTCTGCTACTCAAGCTAGAGATTTAGCACTGATGAAGGAACATTATGATGTGGTGAAGATTTTGCCAGTAGATATGTTTCCGCAGACACATCATGTAGAAAATATAGCGCTATTAATAAAAAAATAACTAAATTGGGGGTTCGAAACAGAATCCTCAATTTTTTTATCTTATAGTTGAGGTATTTTAACCAAATAAAAATTTAAAATATCGAATGAAAAATGTACTGAATTTGTTTTGCGCATTGTCATTAATGATGTCAGCGAGCGCATTTTCTCAACAGAAAGACAGTGTGAAAGTAGATGTAAAAGCTAAAAAAGACACCGTAAACACTGCAAAACCAAAAGACAAAAAACCAGAAAAAATTCAACCTTTCGAGAAAGTAATTACCAACAAAGCAGTTAGCGATGAAGGTATTATTACGGTGCATAAGGTAGAAGACAAATACTATTTCGAAATTCCGGATAAAGCACTGAAAAAAGAATTTTTGGTAGTCACCAGATTGACCAAAGCTGGTGCTGAAATGAGAATGGGAACAGTAGGTTATGCCGGAGATCAAATCAGTCAAAACGTTATCAGTTTCGAGAAAGGGCCAAATGATAAAGTGTTTTTACGCTCTATTTCTTACGTAGATTATGCTAAAGATTCTACCTCTGCAATGTATAAAACAGTGATGAGAAATAATGTAAATGCTATAGAACAAGCTTTTGACATTAAAGCTTTCGGTAAAGAAAAAAACTCTACAGTGATAGATGTTACAGATTTTATCAATGCAGATAATGATGTGGTTTCTTTTGATACTCGTTTCAAGAAAGGATTTAGAGTAGGCGCTTTTCAAAAAGATAAATCTTTTGTCAATTTCGTGAAATCTTTTCCTACCAATATCGAAATTAATACGACTAAAACCTACAACAGAAGTGCAGGAGAAGCTTCGCCAATTCCAGGTGCTCCAAAACCAGAAGTGAGCGGAAATTATACGGTAGAAGTCAATTCTTCAATCATTCTTTTGCCAGAAAATAAAATGCAGGCAAGGTATTTCGATCCTAGAGTAGGTTATTTTACAGTAGGTTATACCGATTTTGATGAAAATCCTCAAGGCGTAGAAAGAGTTTCTTTGGTGAAAAGATGGAGACTGGAACCCAAAGCAAAAGATTTAGAAAAATATAAAAGAGGCGAATTGGTAGAACCAGAAAAACCAATAGTTTTTTACATAGACCCATTAACTCCGAAAAAATGGATTCCCTATTTAATTCAAGGAGTGAATGATTGGCAAAAAGCTTTCGAAAAAGCAGGTTTCAAAAACGCGATTTATGCAAAAGTTCCGAATGCAAAAGAAGATCTAGAATGGAGTTTAGAAGATGCAAGATTCTCGGCTATCGTTTATAAACCTTCAGATGTTCCTAATGCTTCTGGTCCTTCAATTGCAGATCCTAGAACTGGTGAGATTTTAGAAAGTCACATCAATTGGTATCACAATGTGATGAAATTGTTGAACGATTGGTATTTCGTACAAGCGTCACCGAATGATCCTAGAGCTAGAAAAGTAGATTTTGATGATGAATTAATGGGACAATTAATCAGATTTGTTTCTTCACACGAAGTAGGTCATACCCTTGGTTTGAGACATAATTTCGGGTCTAGTTCTACGGTTCCTGTAGAAAATCTTAGAAATAAAGCTTGGTTAAAAGCCAATGGACACACTCCTTCAATCATGGATTATGCGAGATTTAACTACGTTGCACAACCAGAAGATAATGTAGGAGAAGCTGGATTAATGCCAAGAATTGGTGATTATGATGATTGGGCAATAGAATGGGGTTACAGAAGATTTTACAACTATAATTCTCCAGAAAAAGAAAAAGCTCATCTTAATAAATGGGTGATGGAAAAATTACAGAATCCAAGACTTTGGTTTGGTACAGAAACCAATCCTTATGATCCGCGTTCGCAGAGCGAACAAGTAGGAGATAATCCTATGATTGCTGGAAAATACGGAGTGAAAAATCTTCAGCGAATCATGGAAAACATAGAAGCGTGGAGTACAAAACCAAATGAAGATTACAGCAGTCTTAATAATAGATTTACTCAAGTTTCTGGTCAGTTTGCTAGATATTTAGGTCATGTTTCTAAATACATTGGTGGCGTAAAAGAAACGCCGAAAATGGTGGAACAAAAAGGAGCTATTTATGAATTGGTTTCTAAATCAGAGCAAAAAGAAGCTTTGAAATTTTTATCAGAAAATGTATTTACCACTCCAAATTGGTTGTTAAAAACTTCTGTTTTAACCAAAATAGATAAATCGCCTGTAGAAGTGGTAGAAAATCTTCAAAAAACAGTGCTCAATAGAGTTTTAAGCGAAGGTGTTTTGAATAAATTATACGAAGGAGAATCTTTAGATGCTAATGCTTACGCTGTGTATGATTATCTTCAAGATATTAAAAACAGTGTATTTTCTGAGTTGAAATCTTCTTCTAAAATTGATATTTACAGAAGAAATTTACAGAAAAATTTTGTAGAAACTTTAATTGCGAGAACTCAAGCAAGTAAACCAAGCACTGGTAGAAATGCTGAGACGATTTCTGATAACTCTGATGTGAAATCATTAACACGAGGAGTTTTAAGAGAAATAAAAGCAGATGCTTCTAAAAATGCACAAAATGCACAAGATGCAGTGACCAAATATCATTTAGAAGATTTGGTTTATAGGATAGATAAAGCTTTAGAAGTAAAATAATTCAAAAATAAAGTTCATCATTTCCAGAAAATGGTGAACTTTGTTTTATAAAAGAGATTTTTCTAGAAATTTGAAATAAGAAAAGTCAAAATAGTAAGTTAAATATCTGAAACAGACTTTCATATTACTAGGAAGTTTTCAGAATATTATTTCCTCGTTAAAAAATGAAAAAATTAATCTTTCCCTTTTTGATTTTAGGGTTTTTGCTCACTTCTTGCGAAAACGATGACGATGTTTGCGTAAGCGGAGAAGCTACACCTCGACTAAAAATTAAATTTAAAAGTGCAGATAATAAAGTGCTGACTCTAGAGTCACTTTATTTAGATGTAGATTACGGTAATAATAATATTTTAACGGTTGTAGAAGCTACAAAAGTAGATTCCGTATTGGTTCCTATTCGGGTAGACGATGCAGGTTTTACTGAATTATATGTTAGAAAAACTAAAAATGGCAAAGTTTCTAAAATAAAACTGAATTATAATACCACTTCTGAGTATGTTTCGCCAGCTTGTGGTTTCAAAAGGCTTTACCAAAACCTTACTGGAACTCTAGAAACTGCCAATCCAGTCACTAAAGTAGAACTCAATCAAAATCAAATTATCAATGAAAACAAAGCTCACCTTTATCTTGTTTTTTAGTTTTTGTTTGGGTTTTTCTCAAGAGAAAGATTCAGTAAAAACCAAATATCAATATAAACCTAATTTTACTGTAGGAGTAGATGTGCTAAATGGTGCATTATCTGCTTTTAGCGATAGAAAATTATTTCAAGGATATGTTTCTTCTGAGATTAAGAAAAATCTTCATGCCGTTTTAGATGTAGGTTTTGAAAAAAATATTTATCAAAAAAACGGTTATGATGCTACTGCAAATGGATTTTTCGGAAAATTAGGAGGGTATTACATGCTTTCTATGGATACCGAAAATCCTGATAATGGTTTTTATGCAGGAGCAAAAATGGCCGCAAGTTTTTACAATCAAGAGTACAAAAAAGTTCCCATTCGTGGTTTTGGTGGGAGTGACCAATATCTTGCCTTTCCATCAGTGAATCAATCTGCATATTGGTTAGAAGGTTTTGCAGGAGCAAGAGTTCAGTTGTTTAAATCTAATTTATATGTAGATGTGAATGCGCAGCCAAGATTTTTATTTTATTCTACCAAACAAGAAGAAATGAAACCCATGATTGTGCCTGGATTTGGCAAAAGTTCTACTAAGTTTAATGTAGGTTTTAGTTGGAATTTAGCGTATCAATTTTAGCAAGTTTTTATTGAGATTGTAAAAATGTTACTTTTTTTTAAAAAAAATGTAATTTATTTTAAATAATTGAATAAAAGTGTATAACTTTGATACCCTTTAAAATTAAAAAAATAATTAAAATTTATGTAGATGAAGAAAATTCTATTCTTTCTAATGGCTGGATTATTATCAATAAATATCTCGGCTCAGACAAAAAAAACAAGTAAAATACTTAGCAAATCTCCCAACGGATATATAAGATGTTATTCTACTGAATACGAAAAAAGTATACAGAAAAAAAACAATAGAAGAGCTAGTACAGACGTTTTTGAAAATTGGATTGCTACCAAAATTTCAAAACAAAAAACCTTTAATCAAAGAATTACCGCAGTAAGAACAATACCAGTAGTTGTTCATGTAGTCAACAAAGGTGAGGAAGTAGGTACAGGTACAAACATAAGTGATACGCAAGTTATCTCCCAAATTACGACACTTAATAATGATTACAGAAAAAAGTCTGGAACAAGAGGTTTTAATACCAATCCAGTTGGTGCAGATGCCAATATTGAATTTGCACTCGCGGTAAGAGATCCTAATGGAAATCCTACAAATGGAATTGATAGAATTTCTTTTAATGTTAATTCATGGACAGATACACAAATAGAAGCTGTTTTAAAACCTAGTACAATTTGGGATCCTACAAAATATTTAAATATTTGGGTTACACCTGATGTAATTACAGATATTGGTGAAGTTTTAGGGTATGCTCAGTTTCCTGAAGCAAGTACATTAGATGGATTAAATTATCCGCCTTTTACAGCAAATACAGATGGAGTAGTCATTGGACATCAATTTTTTGGAAATTTGGATTATGATGATGGTAGTTTTAATTTAGATTCTACCTATGGCTATGGAAGAACTGTAACTCATGAAGTAGGTCACTGGTTAGGATTACGTCACATTTGGGGAGATGAAGATTGCGGTACAGATTACGTAGCAGATACTCCAATTCATAAGACTGAGAACTATGGATGTTTTACACATCCTAAAGTAAATACTTGCTCACCTCCTACAGCAGACGAAATGTTCGAAAATTACATGGATTATACAAGTGATACATGTATGAATATTTTCACAATTAACCAAGTTGATAGATTTAATGCCGTTTTAGCTAATTCACCAAGAAGAAAAGAATTATTAACTTCTGATGCATTAACACCTGTTACATTGTATGCTAATGATGCAGAATTAAAATTTAGTAATGTAAATGTAGAAGCATCTACAACTTGTAAAAAAGCTACAGCAAATGTAAGGTTAATTAATAGAGGAACCTCTAATTTAACTACTGCAATAATCTCAATCAATGATGCAGGTACTAATTACAATCAAAGTTGGTCTGGTAATTTAGCTCCTAATAAAGAAACTTTAGTGCCAATAACTTTATTAGGAACATCATTATCTAATAATGTCACAATTGGTGTTTCTTCTGTGAACGGTAATGTAGATGCTAGAAATACTAACAATGCAGATTCTTTTAGTTATGAGTTTTTAGCGGCTCAGAACTTTGCTTCTTCTACCGTGAAATTAGAATTGCAATTAGACGATTATGGTTCAGAAACTTCTTGGGAAATAGTAAATAGTGAAGGCATAGTGCTTTATTCTGGTGACTCTTATGGGGATGTAGAAAATCCAGCAGTTAAAAAATTCACCTTCAACTTACCTAATAATTCTTGCTATACTTTTAAAATTTATGATACCTATGGAGATGGTTTTTGCTGTGATTATGGTAATGGATATTATAAACTTACAACTGATTCAGGTGTAGTTATGGTTAATCAAAATGCATTTAATAAAGACAAAGAAATATATCCATTTATTTTGGGAACTTTATCTACCCAAGAGAATAATAAACTTGGAGTAAATATTTTCCCTAATCCTGTAAACGATGTTTTAAATATTACCAAAGTATCTAATAATGCTACTTTTACCATTTATAACGTTGCAGGTCAGTTTATTTCAAAAGGAAAAGTGACCCATAATAAAGTCAATGTTTCTTCCCTTGCAAAAGGAGTATATTTCATCGAAGTTTCTGAAAAAGGAGCAACTTCTAAAATGAAATTTATCAAAAAATAACATTGTAGGATATAAAAAAGAAAACCTTGAGTTCATCTCAAGGTTTTCTTTTTTTTTAAATTAGAATTTACAAATCCATTCGTTGCAACTCGTCTATAACTTGATGAGTAAATTCCTTTAAAGACTCTAAATCAGTATTATTTTGAATCACAAAATCCGCTAATTTCACTTTGTCAACTTCAGGCATTTGTTTATCTATGATTTCTTTTACTTCTCTGTACGTTCTGCCATCTCTATCCATCACTCTTTTTATTCTGATGTTTTCATCAGCGGTAACCAAAATAGATTGATAGCAACTTTCATTCAATTTTAATTCAAAAAGCAAAGCCGTTTCTTTAAAAACAAATTCAGCGTTTTGAGCATTTACCCAATTTTCAAAATGAATTTTCACCGCAGGATGAATAATTTGGTTCAGTTGTAAAAGCAATTCTTGATGATCAAAAACCTTTTCTGCCACAAATTTTCGGTTGTATTTCCCGTTTTCATCATAAGATTCTTCGCCAAGAAGTTCGATGATTCTAGACTTTAGATTTTCGTCTATATTCACCAATTCTTTAGCCCAAAAATCAGAATCATACACAGGAAATCCCAACTCTTCTATAAATTTAGAAACCGTAGATTTTCCACTTCCAATTCCGCCTGTAATTCCAATAATTTTTTTTCCAGTATGTAAACTTCCAGCTTCCATCTTCTAACTTCCCGCAAATTAATACCCAAAAACTTCGTTAAAACTGAACGTTTCATCTAGCTTCACGCCTTTTTCAGTCATTTTCAGACTTGCCAATTCATTGTGAGCATCGTGTTCGAAGAACAGTAAATATTCATTCTCTACACATTGTTTCAGAAATTTTCCTTTTTCTTCCATGGTAAGAAGCGGTCTCGTGTCATATCCCATCACATAAACTTGCGGAATATGTCCCGCTGTTGGAATGAGATCTGCTGCAAAAACAATCGTTTTTTCTTGATATTGAATTACAGGAAGCATTTGTTTTTCGGTGTGTCCGTCTACAAAGATCACGTCCATTTTCAAATCTGGAGCAAAACCATAATTTCCAGTTTTTGGAGTAGGCAAAAATTGTAATTGTCCACTTTCTTGCATTGGTAAAATGTTTTCTTTCAAGAAACTTGCTTTTTCTCTTGGATTAGGTTCAGTTGCCCATTGCCAATGATTTTCGTTCGTCCAAAACTGCGCGTTCTTAAAAGCTGGTCTGTAACCAGATTTATCATCATTCCATTCAATGGCGCCACCACAATGGTCAAAGTGAAGGTGTGTCAAGAAAACATCGGTAATATCTTCTCTTACAAACCCGAATTTTTTTAAATTTTTATCTATAGATTCGTCTCCATAAAGCGAATAATGCCCGAAAAACTTCTCATCTTGCTTATTTCCTAATCCACAGTCTATTAAGATGAGTTTTTTGCCATCTTCCACCAAAAGAGAACGAGTCCCTAGTTCGATTAAATTTTTAGAATCTGCAGGATTAGTACGTTCCCAAAGAGATTTCGGGACGACACCAAACATAGCACCGCCATCTAATTTAAAATTTCCGCATTGTATAGGATAAAGTTTCATATAAAGTGTGATTTTGTGCTAAAATTAAAGAATTTTTTCGAGGTTTAGTAAGTAGTTGTGATATAAAATGAATTTCCAATTTTTTTAAATATAATACTTTTTTGAGAAAATTTTCTTACACTTTTATCGTCCTTATTTTCAATTTTTGAAGTGAATCTTACATCAATAGAAATATCTCTAGAATCTTCATTAAAAATATTTTCATTAAAATAATCAACACTATATTTGTTTTTGATGTAATCATCAAAAAGTTTATTGATATTTTTGTTAAATCCTTTTGTTATAAAATCCTTTTTGTCAATGATTACTGAACTTTCTTCTATTTGTAGTTCAATACTATTGTTAAAATACTTACCTATAATTCTTCCATTAGTTTTGAAATCTGGTAAAAATTGGGTTTCAAACCATTTTTTAAAGTCTTTTTCAGGACTATAGAAAGAGTAGATATTACCATCATTTCCTTTATAGGAAGTATAGATGTCAGAATCTACATTTTCGTTAAGTTTAAAGTTTTTATAAACATTATTGTAATCAATAGAATTTGTGAAATTTTCCTTTGGGATTTCGAAAAGTTCTTGATTATTTGTATTAATCATTATTGTTTTGCCTTCCCAAGACCAATGTTCACAATTTGGATATTCTGGTTGTTTTTCATTGTTTTCTTTCCAACATTTTCTCACTCCATCTTTCATAATCATTGCAAGTCCATTGTGAAAATCTCCTGCATCATTATAAATAGCAGGAATTACAACTTGCCCATTTTTATCAAAAAACCCAACTTTATCTGTTTTAGAATCTCTAAATTTTATTTTACCTTCTGATTCTTCAGCAAAAGTGAAATCAAAAATATAAATACTGTCTTTTCCAAATTTTTTACCTTCCTTATTGAGATAATATTTTTCTCCACTATAATTTTTGGCGTATTCCCATACAATAACTACATCTTTAAATACTTTTGAATTAGTCATCGCTAATTCAAATTTGGGTTCAATTCTTACTTTTCCTTTTGCGTCTTTATACCCAATTTTTGTAGAATCAGAATTATAAAAGGTATACCAATTAGTATCTTGCTGAGAAAAATAAAAACTAGAAATCAATAAAAGAAATAATTGAACGATATTTTTCATAAATTTTTCTTTAATCTAAAACAAACTATCAGGCCTTCTTGGAATAGAAATTCCTAAATGTCTGTACGCTTTTTCCGTTACTTCTCTTCCTCTTGGAGTTCTGATGATAAATCCTTCCTGAATCAAAAACGGTTCGTAAACTTCTTCCAAAGTTTCAGGATTTTCGCCAATAGAAGTTGCCAAAGCAGAAATCCCAACGGGTTTCCCTTTGAAATTTTCTATCATTACGCGCATAATTTTATTGTCCATATCATCCAATCCATATTCATCTACATTCAGAGAATTGAGAGCAAACTTGGTAATTTCAATTTCAATTTCGCCGTTTCCTTTAATTTCTGCAAAATCTCGAACTCTGCGTAACAATGCATTTGCAATTCTCGGAGTTCCTCTGCTTCTTCTTGCAATTTCCAGAGCTGCATCTTCATAAATCGGAACGCCCAAAACTCTTGCACTTCTCTCAATAATCATTCCCAAAAGTTCTATCGTGTAATATTCTAATCGAGATTGAATCCCAAATCTTGCCAACATTGGTTTTGTGAGCATTCCAGAACGAGTAGTAGCACCAACTAATGTAAAAGGATTCAAACCAATTTGTACCGAACGAGCATTTGGACCTGTTTCCAGCATAATGTCGATTTTATAATCTTCCATGGCAGAATACAAATATTCTTCCACCACAGGCGAAAGTCGGTGAATTTCATCAATGAAAAGCACATCGTTTTCTTCCAAATTCGTTAAAAGACCTGCCAAACTTCCTGGTTTATCTAAAACTGGCCCCGAAGTAATTTTACAATTTACGCCCAGTTCATTGGCAATAATATGCGCCAAAGTAGTTTTTCCCAATCCTGGAGGTCCGTGTAAAAGTACGTGGTCTAAAGCGCCACCTCTATTTTTAGCAGCCGCCACGAAAACCTCTAAATTATCCAACGTTTTTCTTTGTCCCGCAAAATCTTTAAAACTTTGTGGACGAATCTGTTCTTCCTGCATTAATTCCTCATCAGAGAAATTTTCTTTATCTGCGTGTAAAAAATCTGGCATCAGTAATAGTACTTGTTATGTTCAAAGGTAATAAATTTTAGGTAAAGGCAAAGGCAAAGGTAAAGTTTGAGAATGTTAATAATTTTGTTGTTGAAATAAATTAATTCTATTTTTGTTAAAATAAAAATTCTAAAAAATGTTTAAGGATTTTACTGAAATGCCAGTTTGGCAAAAAGCGATGGAAATCGCTGTAGAGTGTTTTTTCCTTTCGGAGAGATTGCCAAGAAAAGAAGATTACGGATTAACTTCGCAGTTGAGACGTTCAGCAGAAAGCATTTCGGCAAACATAGCAGAAGCATTTGGTAGAAGAAGTAACAAAGATAAAAGTAGAGTTTACGATATTAGTAGGAGCGAAGCTTTTGAAACAAAAAATCATTTAATTTATGGAAATAAAGTTCAATATTTTACAGACGAAGAACGCAAAAAATTAATTGAAGAATTAGATGTAGTAATCTATGAACTCAATAAAATAATCAATTATCTCAATCGTGATTAAAACTTCTAAGCCTCAATCTTTACCTTTGCCTTAACCTTTACCTCAATCACATGAAACTAATCGGTCCTTTCAAACAAATTCTTACCCTTAATCATCTTCCGTTAAGAGGAAAACTCTCTGATGAACAATTAGAAATTATCGAAAACGGCGGAATTTTAATCAATAATGATAACTTAATTGAGGAAGTTGGTGATTTTGAAAAATTGAAATCTGACTTCCCAAACGCTGAACTCGTACCTCGAACCTCGAACCTCGAACCTCAAATCGTTCTTCCCGCTTTTGTAGATTGTCACACGCATATTTGTTTTGGAGGAAATAGAGCCAATGATTTTGCCATGCGCAATGCAGGGAAAACTTATCTAGAAATTGCAGAAAAAGGTGGTGGAATTTGGAGTTCGGTTCAGCATACCAGAAATGCTTCCGAAAAAGAACTCTTAGAAACGCTTTTAGAAAGAATCAATCGATTAATTTCATTGGGAATTACGACTATTGAAATAAAATCAGGTTACGGATTGAATGTAGAAAGTGAACTGAAAATGCTTCGTGTGATTCAACAAGCGCAAACTAAAACCAAAGCAACTTTAGTCCCAACTTGTCTTTCTGCCCATTTAAAACCAAGAGATTTTGAAGGGAGTAATGAAGAATACTTACAATATATTGTAGATGAAATTTTACCAAAAGTTAAAGAAGAAAATTTAGCGAAAAGAGTAGATGTTTTCATCGAAAAATCAGCATTTCAACCAGAAGAAAGCCGAAAATTTTTAGAAAAAGCAAAGGAATTAGGTTTTGAAATCACCGTTCATGCAGACCAATTTACAGCGGGAAGTTCTAGAATTGCAGTGGAAGTTGGTGCTGTTTCAGCAGACCATTTAGAAGCGACAATTGATGAAGATATACAATATTTAGCCAATTCAGAATCCGCTGCAGTTGCACTTCCTGGTGCGAGTTTAGGTTTGGGAGAACCTTTTACCCCAGCGAGAAAAATTTTAGATAAAAACGGAATTCTCGCTATTGCAAGTGATTGGAATCCCGGTTCAGCACCAATGGGAAATCTCATTACCCAAGCTTCTATTTTAGCCACTTTTCAAAAATTAAGCACTGCCGAAGTTTTGGCTGGAATTACATTCCGTGCTGCAAAAGCATTAAATTTGACTGATAGAGGAATTTTGAAAAAAGGAATGAAGGCTGATTTCGTAGTTTATGAAACGGATAATTTCCAAAATATTTTATACAACCAAGGTAGTTTGGTAGCAAGTGAAGTATATATTGATGGAGAGAAAATTTAATTAAAATGGGAAACAACATTTGGCAAGGACGTAACGATGGAGATTCACCGCTTCATCACAGAATATTTCAACGAGTAGAAATAGTGGAGAACTATGAAAATATTTCACCGAATAATTTCGTTTTGCATGGTTTTGCGGTAGATGAAGGCGTTAGAAGAAACAAAGGAAGAGTTGGCGCTGCCAAAGCTCCAGACATCATCCGAAAAAATATGAGCAATTTTCCTGTAGTTTCTCCAGATTTTAAATTATTAGATTTCGGAACTATCACTAGCGGAGACCGAAATTTAGAAAATACTCAAGAAAATCTTGCTGAAAAAGTTTCTAAAATTCTGCAAAAAAATGGAAAATCAATTGTTTTAGGAGGCGGCCACGAAGTCACTTTTGCTCATTATTCTGGCATCAAAAAAGCATTTCCAAACCAAAAAATTGGCATCATCAATCTCGATGCACATTTTGATAACCGTGAACCCGAAAATGGAGTAGGAGCAAGCTCTGGAACGGGTTTTTGGCAAATCGCCCAAGAAGGAGAAATTCATTCATTGCACATCGGGATTCAGAAAAATTCTAATACACTCAAATTGTTTGATACTGCTCATCAATTTGGGATGAAATATATTTTGGCAGACGAAATTTTCTTCGAAAATCTCCCGAAAATCTATCAACAGATTGACGAACTAGTTTCTTCGGTAGACCAATTGTATCTCACCATTTGCATGGATGTTTTCAACGCGTCTATTGCGCCCGGAGTTTCGGCTGCGGCGTACAACGGAATCTTTGCAGATGCTACTTTTCTGCATTTTTACAGACATATTTTGAAGTCAGAAAAATTGGTCGCGCTAGATGTTGCGGAGGTTAATCTAGAGTTTGATATTGCCGAGAGAACCGCCAGATTGGCTGCCAGTTTGGTAAATGAGTGGTTTATGATTTAGATGCAACACGTTTTCTGTTTTCTTTCACTTTCAGTCCTGCTTTCGCTACTCGCTTTTTTGTTTTTTTTCATATTGAGCGAAGTCGAAATATCTAAAAAAAACAAAAAGAGCTCAAACATGTCGCTCAATCAGGGCTAGAAATTGGTTTCGGTTTTATTTTCACTTTTTTAAATGATAAGCATTTAAAATTTTTATCTTTGGCAAAACCACGTTTAGGCTTTGGTACAGTATCTTTGTACACTTTTTTAATCAAAAATTATGGAACAATTCCTTCAAAATACCTTACAAAATTCTCAAGACAATTTTCAAAAATGGAAAAAAATTCCGTTTGAAGAAAGACAAAAACATTTCACTCAACTATCTGAAATTCTGAATGATAGAAAGCAAGAATTTGGCGAAATTATAACCAAAGAAATGAATAAGCCCATTTCGCAATCGGTTTCAGAAATAGAAAAATGTGCGGCGTTATGTGATTATTATGCTACCGCAGAAAATATACTGAAAACGGAACAAGTAGAAACAGAATTTCAAATTTCAGAAATCCATCACGAACCTTTGGGCGTTATTTTGGGCGTTATGCCATGGAATTTTCCTTTTTGGCAAGCGATTAGATTTGCAGTTCCTACCATTTTAGCAGGAAATGTAATCGTGCTAAAACATGCTTCTATTTGTGAAAAATCAGGTGTAACCATACAAGAAATCTTCGAGAAAGCAGGTTTTCCAAAAGGTATTTTTACTTTTTTAAATGTTTCTCATTCGCAAGTAGAAGAAATGATTGCTCATCCTATTATCAGAGGCGTTTCTCTCACCGGTAGCGAAGCCGCAGGAAGAAAAATTGCCGAAACTGCAGGAAAAAATTTAAAAAAATGTGTTTTGGAATTAGGCGGGAGTGATGCTTTTATTGTTTGTGAAGATGCAGATGTAGAAAAAGCTGCAAAAGATGGAGCACAAGCAAGATTACAGAATAATGGACAAACTTGTGTAGCAGGGAAAAGATTTATTATTCACGAAAAAGTATATCAAGATTTTGTAGAAAAATTCACAGAAGAGTATCAAAAATATCAGCCAGAAAATCCTATGAATGAAGAAACGAAGTTAGGATTAATGGCGAGAGAAGATTTGGCTTCAGATTTAGAAAAACAATATCAAAAAGCGCTTAACAACGGAGCGAAAGCTATTGTAGCGTTAGAATCTGTAGGAAATATGGCTTTTAAACCAGGCATTTTAGAAATGAATCCAGAAAATCCTATTGCTCAGGAAGAATTATTTGGTCCATTGGCAATGGTTTTTAAAGTGAAAAGTGATGAAGAAGCTTTACAAATTGCCAATAATACCATGTTTGGATTAGGAAACGCAGTTTTCACCTCAAATAAAGAAAGAGCTTTGTTATTCGCAGAGAATTTAGAAAGCGGAAGTGTGGCAATTAATCAAATTTTTCGTTCGGATGTAAGATTGCCTTTTGGTGGAAGAAAGAATTCTGGATATGGAGTAGAATTGTCTCTGTATGCACTCAAAGAATTTACAGCTCCCAAAACCATTATCGGTAAGTTTTAGAAATTTTATCCATTTACGAACCAAGGAACCACAAACTCCAATGCGTTTTCCTAAATCGTCTGTTCCAATATCCCCTTTGTGATATCTCTTTATAGCCTTTAATTTAAAGTCTACTGAATATTTACTTTTCCCCATAAAAAATGCCCCTAAAAAGTGTCTAACTTTTTGGGGGCAGTCCATTTTTGGAGCTTTTATTTTATATATTTGTTAATCTGAGTGTATTGGTTTTTCCACCTTCATAAACTGGCATTGCATTGAGATTTACTACGAAATCTCCTTTTTCTACATAACCGTAATGGTGTGTTAACATGTTTACTTGGATTACCGTTTCGTCTGTAGATTTGTTCATATCATAGTAGAACGCTCTTACTCCCCATAAAAGGTTCAGCATGGTAAGAACTCTTCTGTTAGAACTGAAAACGATAATTCTAGAAGTAGGTCTGTGTGCAGAAATTTGGAAAGCAGTGTAACCAGAGTGAGTAAGCGTAATAATGGCTGCTGCACCAGTAGTTTCTGCAATTTTAACTGCGTTAAGACAAACCATATCTGTTACGAAACGATCGTCTACACAAGTTATTTTTTCTATAATATCATTTTTCTTTTCGTAAAGATTAGTAGATTCTATATTCTTAATGATCTTTGTAATGTTTTTAACTACATCTACTGGATATTTTCCTACAGAAGTTTCACCAGAAAGCATTACTGCATCGGCGCCGTCTAATACGTTGTTTGCCACGTCATTTACCTCGGCTCTAGTTGGAGTAAGGCTACTGATCATGGTTTCCATCATTTGCGTAGCGATAATTACTGGTTTAGAGTAATATCTGGCTTTGTCTACTAATTTTTTCTGAATGACAGGAACTTCTTCCATTGGAACTTCTACTCCTAAATCTCCACGTGCAACCATTAATCCGTCACATTCTAGAAGAATTTCGTCAATATTTTTTACACCTTCTGGTTTTTCAATTTTTGCAATAATTGGAATTTTGAAATCAGAATGCGCTTCAATTAATTTCTTTAAATCAATAATGTCTTGAGCATGACGAACGAATGAAAGTGCAATCCAGTCGAATTCATTTTCAATCATGAATTTAGCATCTTCGATGTCTTTTTCTGTCAAAGCAGGAAGAGAAACATTAGTGTTCGGTAAATTCACTCCTTTTTTAGAGCTTAATGGTCCACCTTGAATCGTTTTTGCTTTTACCGTATCTTTTTGGTTGGTTTCGATGACTTCGAAAACCAATTTCCCATCGTCAATAAGGATTCTTTCGCCAACTTTTACGTCTTGCGGGAATTTTTCGTAAGTCATGAATACTTTGGTAGAATCTCCTTCGCAAGGCTCATTGGTAAAGGTAAGTACGTCTCCTGGATTAAGGAAAGAACCTTCTTTTACCACACCTACTCTTAATTTAGGACCTTGTAAATCTCCTAAAATAGAGATGTTATAACCGTATTCTTGATTGATTTCTCTAATAATGTCTACATTTCTCTTAACCAGTTCGTAATCGGCATGAGAAAAATTTATTCTAAAAACATCGGCTCCAGCTTTTACCAGTTCTAGCATGATTTCTTTCGTAGAAGAAGCAGGTCCTAATGTTGCGATTACTTTGGTTTTTTTCGCTCTCTTATTCATAATAATTAATTAGCTTGTATAGTTCGCTATTGGGTTGTAAAGAAAAATCTTGTATTTGAAACATGATGTTTTCTGGCAGCAAAATTAGTGAAAAATCTTTAAAACTATCCTTTGCATAAATAATGTAGTCTACATCTTTATTTTTGGGCATCAGAAATTTGATTTCTTCAGTCTGTGCAAAGAGTTCGTTGTCTGTTTTTTTTCGTAATGGTGCTGATTTGTTAGATACTATAGAATAGCAATTTTTAGTTTCTTTGTGATATCCTTCGAATTTTGTAAAACAAAACTGTTTTATTTTTAAGTCGTCTGTTCTTACGAATTGGAAGGGATTTATTTTGTTAATTTCGAAAAATATTTCGTGATCGGGTAATTTTTTAGCCAATCTAAGTAAACCAATATCCATTGGTTCATCATCTTCTAGGTCAAGAAATATTTTTTTGTTTTTCAACAATGTGTTCTTTTTTATTTAAGGAGTAAAACGCTCTTTGTGCTGCTTTTTCTTCTGCTTTTTTCTTAGAAGTTTCTGTGGCAGAAGAGATTTTTACATTATTTAAGTAGATGCAACTCTTAAATAGAAGGCTCTTATTGGGCAAAGTTTCTTCGGTGATATCATATTTGATAGTCACCTTTTTCTTTTGGCTCCATTCTAGCAATAATCCTTTGTAACTTACGATTTTGTTTTCTAGTTTTTCTATATGTTTATCGGTAAACAATTTTTCTAAAACAATTTTTTCGCAAGTTTCATAATTGGTGTCTAAATATAGCGCACCAATAAAGGCTTCGAAGAGATTCCCCGAAATGTTTTCACCTAAATTACCATTTCCACCATTTTGAATAAAATCTGTAAGCTTCAGTTTTTCGCCTAGAGAGTTAAGGTTTTTTCGATTGACAATTTTTGATTTCATTTGGGTAAGAAATCCTTCATTGGCAACAGGATAATTTTTATAAAGGTAGCAAGAAATGATGCTTCCTAAGACTGCATCTCCTAAAAATTCTAATCTTTCGTAGTTTTTGGCTCCCGTAGTTTTATTAGGAATTTTCAGAGAAAAAGCTTCATGATAGTAATCAAGATTTTTCACATTCTGCCCAATTATTTTACTAACTCTGGCAGAAAGTAGCTTTTCTTTTTCAGTCTTTTTTTTGAAAGGTCTTTTAAGTAGAAATTTTTGTAATGAATTTTTTAAGCCCATTATAATTTCTTGAATAGAACGCAAGCATTGTGACCTCCGAAACCAAAAGTGTTACTCATGGCTACTTTTACATCTTTTTTCACAGGGTGATTAAACGTAAAGTCTAATCTGCTGTCTATGTTTTCGTCATCAGTAAAATGGTTAATAGTAGGAGGAACAATACCATGTAAAATAGTTCCTAACGCTGCTATAGCTTCTATTACACCAGCTGCACCAAGAAGGTGACCAGTCATAGATTTAGTAGAGTTGATTTGAATATCATATGCATGTTCGCCTAATAGTCTGGCAATTGCATTAGATTCAGCAATGTCTCCTAATGGAGTAGAGGTACCATGCATATTGATGTGGTCTACTTCATCTGGAGTTAATCCTGCGTCTTCTAAACAATTTTTCATTACTAAATAAGCGCCCAAACCTTCTGGGTGAGGTGCTGTCATATGATATGCATCTGCACTTAAACCACCACCTGCAAGTTCTGCATAAATGGTAGCACCACGTTTTTTAGCATGTTCATATTCTTCAAGGATGATACAACCTGCACCTTCTCCTAACACGAATCCATCTCTGTCTTTGTCAAAAGGTCTAGAAGCAGTTTTATAATTATCATTTCTTGTAGAAAGAGCCATCATAGAATTAAATCCTCCCATTCCAGATGCGGTAACAGCAGCTTCTGAACCTCCACATACAATTACGTCTGCTTTTCCTAACTGAAGAAGCATCTTAGCATCTATCAAAGCATTTGCAGAAGATGCACACGCAGAAACTGTAGTGTAATTAGGTCCGTGAAAACCGTATTCCATAGAAATATGACCCGGAGTAATATCCGCAATCATTTTTGGAATGAAGAAAGGATTAAATCTAGGTATTCCTTCAGATTTTGCCCAGCCTAGAACTTCGGTTTCGAAAGTTTCTAAACCTCCAATTCCTGAGCCCCAGATTACACCCACTCTGTTTTTATCTACTTGATCTTCGATAATTCTAGAATGTGAAACAGCTTCACGAGCTGCCACCACACCGAGTTGAGTGTTTCGGTCCATTTTTTTTGCTTCCTTTTTCTCAAAATGATCTAAAGGATTGAAGTTTTTAACCTCACAAGCAAATTTTGTTTTGAAGTTAGTAGAATCGAAGAGAGTGATAGGAGCAGCGCCACTTACACCTTTTACAAGGTTTTCCCAATACTCTTGAGCATTATTACCAATTGGTGTAATTGCACCAAATCCTGTTACTACAACTCTCTTCAATTCCATAGTTTTGTTAATTTTTGTAATAAAAATTATTGTTTGATAACTTCTTCAATATAAGCGATTGCGTGACCTACAGTAGTGATTTTTTCTGCCTGATCATCAGGAATCTGAATGTTGAATTCTTTTTCAAATTCCATAATTAATTCTACAGTATCTAAAGAATCTGCACCTAAATCATTAGTGAAGCTTGCTTCAGGAGTTACTTCTGTTTCTTCCACGTCTAGCTTATCTGCGATGATAGCTTTTACTCTTGATGTAATGTCTGACATAGCAATTTGTTTTAAAAATTTTTGTTAATTCAAGTGCAAATATATAAAATTCTGTGCCAATACAAATTTTTTTCATATATTTTGATTTTAAATTATTGTAAATCAGTCTAATAATATTTTAGTAATACGAATTAGAGATTAATTCTTAATTTTGTGACATTATTTCAGACTATGAGTAACTTTTTTGAAAACGATGATGATGTTTTTACAGGCAAAGACCATACTCCGCTTCGTGAGGATGCTTTCGTAAAGACTCCAGAAGAAAAAATAAAAATTATAGAAGAAAAGTTTGCAGAGATTATGCACACTTTAGGTCTTGATATGACCGATGATTCTCTTAAAGATTCACCAAAACGTGTTGCAAAGATGTATGTAAACGAAATTTTTGGTGGACTTTTGCCACAAAACAAACCAGGGATTTCTACTTTCAGCAATAAATATAAGTATAGACAAATGCTGGTAGAGAAAGATATTACCGTGTATTCTTTCTGTGAGCATCATTTTTTACCCATTATTGGCAAAGCGCACGTTGCGTATATTTCAAACGGAGACGTAATTGGGCTTTCTAAAATCAATAGAATTGTAGATTATTACGCAAAACGTCCGCAAGTTCAGGAACGTTTGACGATGCAAATTGTTGACGCTCTGAAAGAAGCTCTCGGAACTAAAGATGTTGCCTGTATTATTGATGCAAAACACCTTTGTGTAAATTGTAGAGGAATAAAAGATACTGCAAGTTCTACCATTACCGCAGAATTAAGCGGGATTTTTAGAACCAATCCTATTACCAGACAAGAATTCTTACATTATGTAGGAAGTCATGCGAAGTTTGATTAATTTCAATTGGAAAATTTATATTGATCTAAACTTCAAATAATTAATTATGACCAGATTTAAAAAAATATCACACCAGATTTTTACAACTACAATTATTTGTTGTTGCTGATTTTTATAAAATAAAATCTTAATTCTTCAATTTTTAAATCTTAACTATAAAATAATGCAACTTAAAATATACAATTCGCTTTCTGCGGAAAAAGAAATTTTCACACCTATTAACGGCAACAAAGTAGGAATGTACGTTTGTGGACCAACCGTTTACAGCAATGTGCACTTAGGAAATGTGAGAACTTTTATGAATTTCGACTTTATTTATAGAAGTTTGAAACATTTGGGTTATGATGTTCGTTACGTAAGAAATATTACAGATGCGGGGCATTTGACTGACGATGGAGATGTAAATAACGACCGTTTCGTTAAGCAGTCTCGTCTCGAAAAACTAGAACCTATGGAAATTGTGCAAAAATATACCGTAGATTTTCATAAAGTTTTAGAAAAATTTAATCTTTTACCTCCAACGATTGAGCCAACTGCAACAGGTCACATCATCGAACAGATAGAACTCACCAAAGATTTAATCGAAAAAGGTTTGGCTTATGAAAGCAACGGTTCTGTTTATTTTGATGTTCGTGCTTACAACGAAAAAGGTGGAAACTATGGCGAACTTTCCAAAAGAAATATTGACGAACTTTTTGCCAATACGCGAGATTTAGACGGACAAAACGAAAAGAAAAATCCACAAGATTTTGCCCTGTGGAAAAAAGCAAGTCCTGAACATATTATGAAATGGATTTCACCTTGGGGAGAAGGTTTCCCAGGTTGGCATCTAGAATGTACCGCAATGTCTACCAAATATTTAGGTGAACAATTTGATATTCACGGAGGTGGAATGGATCTTAAATTTCCGCACCACGAATGCGAAATTGCACAAGGAAAAGGTTGCAACGGTGTTTCGCCAGTGAAATATTGGATGCACGCGAATATGCTGACCATGAACGGACAAAGAATGAGTAAATCAACAGGAAATTATATTCTTCCGCAGCAATTGATTTCTGGTGAAAATGATTTTTTTGAAAAACCGTTTCATCCAACTGTAGTTCGTTTTAATTTTTTACAAGCGCATTACAGAAGCGTTCTGGATATTTCAAACGAAGCGATGTTGGCTTCAGAAAAAGGTTTCCAACGTTTAATGGAAAGTTTGAAAGTTTTAAACGCTGTCACGCTGAGCGGAGTCGAAGCGTCTTCTAGTTTTGACTTAAAAGAGTGGAAACAAAAATGCTATGATGCTTTGAATGATGATTTCAATTCGCCAATTTTAATTTCTCATCTTTTTGAAGCGGTAAGTTTTATTTTTAAACTGAAAGATGGAAAAGAAAATATTACTTCGAAAGATTTAGAGGAATTAAAAACCTTGATGAATGCTTTTGTATTTGATGTTTTAGGTTTACAAAATATTGAAGAAAATAACAATTCAAAATTGGACCAAACATTACAAGTGCTCATAGAACTTAGAAATCAAGCCAGAAAAGCCAAAAATTTTGAACTTTCAGACCAAATTCGTGATAAGTTATTAGAACAAGGCATAGAACTGAAAGACGGAAGAGAAGGAACTTCTTATGTATTAAATTAAAAGAAATCTAATTTTTATAATATACCCTTTTTGTGTTCTAAATGCAGAAAGGGTTTTTGTTTTCTTGAAAATAGGCTCCTGTTTGTAATTTGAGAATACTTTTTACTAAAAATGACAAATTTCGGCAGAATAAAATTTTTTAAAATACCTTGATTTTTTAGAAACTTTATTAGATGTTATTGTATCATCAAGAGACATTAAATCCCTTTATTTAAAGGCATAAATTATCAGAAACAAATTAAAAATCATATAATTAATTTTTTCTAAAGCATATATATTTTTGTAAATTCGTGAGTTGAAAAACGAAAAAAATGAAATTATATTTCACTATTAATTATGGAACTGAGTTTGGGCAGAGGTTAGCCATTCAAGTTTCTGAAGGGAAAAATGTGAAAACACATGACCTTCATTTCTCTGATAATAGAAATTGGAAGGGCGAAATCGATTTTTTCTCTAAATCTATAGAATACAAATATTTGGTTCTAGATGATAATAATCAAATCATTAATGAGGAGATTTGCTATCATCGATTGAATTTTGTGAATAATTTCCAAGAGTATAACATTTACGATGTCTGGAACAATAAAAATTTCCCTGAAAACTATCTCAATAATAAGATTCTTCAAAATAAACTAGGAGAGTTAAAAGCAGAGAAAGTTGCCATTCTTAAAAAACATACGCATCATTTCAGATTAGAAGCACCGCTGTATTCGCCTGATTGGAAGGTTGTGATTCTTGGAAATAATGAAGCTTTGGGTAACTGGAATTATGCAGACGCTCCAAAAATGGCTCAAACTTCTGTTGGCGTTTGGGAATTGGCGGTAGATTTAAAAAAACAAAAAGAATTTGTACAGTATAAATACGGAATTTTCGACGAGAAAAAAGGCGAAGTTATTGCAGTAGAATACGGCGAAAACAGATTGGCTTTCCCTAATCAGGATGCGGAAGTTTTGCAAATTCATGCAGATCATTATTTCAGATTTAATGCCGAACAATTGTACAAAGCAGCTGGAGTTGCCATTCCTGTTTTTAGTTTAAGAAGCGAAAATGGTTTTGGAGTTGGGGAGTTTGCAGATATTAAAAAATTAGCAGATTGGGCTCATAAAACTAATCTTTCTATCATTCAGATTTTGCCAATTAATGATACTACCGCCAATTACAGTTGGACGGATTCTTATCCTTATGCTGCGATTTCGGTGTATGCATTGCATCCACAATATTTGAGTTTAGAGAATCTGCAATTTTCAATTCCAGAAAATTTAAAACTAGAATATAAGCACAAAAAAGATGAATTAAATGCTGAAAAATTTGTGGATTATGAACAAATGATTTCAGGAAAATGGAAATTCATCAAAGCCGTTTTTGAAGAAAATAAATCTGAAATTCTTAAAGACAAAGATTTCTTAAAATTCTTGAAAGAAAATGCAGATTGGCTGAAACCTTATGCTGCTTTTTGTGTTTTAAGAGATAAAAATAACACGCCTAATTTCAATAATTGGAAAACGCATAAAAAATACGTTGCAGGAAAAATTTCTCAGTTTTTTGATGCAAAACATGCCGAATTTGAAAGTGTAATGCTTCATTCTTGGGTACAATATCAGTTGCATTTACAGTTAAAAGATGCAGTAGATTATACTCACGGTTTAGGAATTTCTTTGAAAGGAGATTTGCCAATCGGTATTTACAGATTTTCTGCTGATGCGTGGACAGAGCCAGAACTTTTCGGGATGGATTTTCAAGCAGGAGCACCACCTGATGAATTCTCTGATTTAGGTCAAAACTGGGAATTCCCAACGTATAATTGGGAAGTGATGAAAGAAAACAATTACGATTGGTGGAAAAAACGCTTTAACGTAATTGCGCGCTATTTTGATGCGATGAGAATAGACCATATTCTAGGATTTTTCAGGATTTGGAGAATGCCAATGACTGCTGCACAAGGAATTTTAGGGTATTTTTATCCTGCAGTTCCTGTGACTTTGCAAGAATTTTCGGCAAGACATATTCCATTTAATTATGATAGATATTGCAGACCTTTTATCAATGACCAAATTCTTTGGGATAATTTCGGTTACGAAAAAGAGGTGATTGCAGAACATTTCTTGTATCAAGAAAATGGAGTGTATCATTTCAAACCAGAATATGATTCGCAAAGAAAATTAGTAAATTATTTTAAAACGCATCCTAGAGATTGGATGGAAGAAAAACTGATTTCACTTGCTGCGAATGTTTTGTTCTTAACCGAAAATAATGGCGAAGACATTGTTTATCATCCAAGATTTAACATTCAAAAAACATCTTCCTATCAACACCTTTCTGATTGGGAAAAGAATGCATTGCATGAATTGTATATCGATTATTTCTTCAGAAGACAAGATGGACTTTGGCATGAAAAAGCCATGGAAAAATTACCTATGTTGCTTTCTGCAACGGATATGTTGATTTGCGGCGAAGATTTAGGTTTGGTTCCAGATTGTGTTCCTGGTGTGATGGATGCTTTAGGAATAACAGCGCTCAAAGTTCAGCGTTCGCCAAAAGAAGATGTTCCGTATTACAATCCTCAAAATGCAGGTTATATGAACGTAGTTACAGCTTCTTCTCACGACAGTTCTACATTAAGACAATGGTGGAAAGAAAACCGAGAACTTACGCAGAATTACTATAATAACCAATTGAATCAATACGGAACTGCACCTTCGGAACTTCTTCCAGAATTGGCAGAGATTATTATGAAACAGCATTTGCATTCTCAAGCGATGTTGGCGATTTTCCCAATTCAAGAGTATTTTGCTACAGATTATGAAATTGTAAATCCTTATGCAGATGACGAGAGAATCAATAATCCAGCGGTTTTCCCTCATTATTGGAGATACAGAATGCATATTGCACTAGAAGATTTATTACAAAAAGAACATTTTAATGATAAAATTGCACAGTTTGTAAGTGAATCAAACAGACAATAATTGAGATTAAAATTCCTTAGTTACACAATAAAAAAGTTAAAATCGAGTTTAGATTTTAACTTTTTTTATTTTTCTACATCAAATTCTTAGTTGTTAAATATGGCTTAAATTCTACATTTTTAAAAAGATACAACCTTTCGTTATCAAAAAATAGAAAGTTTGGCACGTATTTTTAATAATGCATAATAGAACATTAAATAACTAAGAAGATGAAATCTATATTCACAAAATTATTCCTCGTTTCTGCGTTATCAGTTACAGGAATTTCATACGCACAATATTATCCTAATGATGATTATGGCAACAATTATGGCTATGAATATTATTATGATGATTACAATTATCCAGACGAATATTATTATGAATATCCTAATGATTATTACACCAATGATTTATATAGAGGATATTATAATGATTACAGGAACACGATTATCAGCATCAATTGGGACAGATTTTTTGTAGAATTCAGGCTTTCTCCTTATCAAATCAGAGAAATAAGAATCTTAAACTCACGTTTCTCTAGTTATGGACATTGGCAGAGATATTACAGATATAATCCTAACAGATGGTATTATGATAGATTTATTGCATTAGAAAGAATTTTAGGTCCTAGAATTTACGTAGTATATTATCAAAGATATTATCGAAACTATAATCCGATTGTTTACTATCAAAATTATAGAGTAAAACATTATAGACCAACTGTTTATGTGACGCCTAGATATAGAAATGTAGATGTAAGAACATTTAAAAATGATGCTTACAGAACAGGAGGTTTCAGAAATAATGATAGAGCATATAATGACAATAGAAATTTCGAGAAATCTAGAGAAAATTCAGGTTTTAGATCAGGTTCATCTGATGAAAGACCTAGAGATAATGGCGGATTTAGAAGTTCAGATTCTAGAAATGATAATGACAGAAACTACGGGAACCAAAATCAACAACCATCTAGAAATGAAGGCTTCAGAAGCGTTTCTCCTCAAAGAAGTGAAAACCAAAACAGAGGAAATGACGCAGTAAGAAGCGGTGGTTTCAGAAGTCAAGAAAACAAAGCTACAGAAAATCGTTCTTCTGGTAATAATGGTAGAGGAAATGGCAACAGTAACGGAAACAGAGGTGGCGGATTTAGATAGAAACATCATACTTTTACATACCAATATTTTGATTTTTAAATGAGGAACGATTCTATTGTTCCTCATTTTTTATGATAAAAAACATAAACCAATTTTTAGGCACGAGATTTGATTATGTTAAATATGAGAAGTAATTCTTCATATCAAACTAATTTTTTACATTCACACAAAAGCGGAACTTTAGTTTCGCTTTTTTATTTAACATTAAATTTATTTAAACTTGAATTTTGAGAAAATTTTTGTTCTAACTTCGTAGTTATGAAAATTTTATATGCGATTCAAGGAACAGGAAACGGACATGTTTCCAGAGCAAGAGAAATTATTCCCATCCTCAAAAAATATGGTGAACTTGATATTCTCATCAGCGGAACTCAAGCCGACGTAAATCTAGATGAAGAAATAAAATATCAGTTCAAAGGTTTCGGTTTTGATTTCGGAACCAAGGGTGGAATAGATTATAGAGGCAGTTTCCGAAAAGCAGATTTTTCACAATTAATAAAAGATATTAGAAATCTCCCAGTGAAAGATTATGATTTGGTGATTAATGATTTTGAACCTGTTACCGCTTGGGCTTGTAAACTGAGAGGGAAAAAATCGGTAGCGCTGAGTCATCAATCAGCATTTTTGTCTCCTAAAACGCCTATTATTTCTGGAATTCATCTGGGTGCAATCATTCTCAAAAATTATGCACCAGCTACTGATAAAGTGGGATTTCACTTCGAGCCATATGATGATTTTATCAGAACGCCAGTCATTCGTTCGGAAATAAGGAACTTAAAACCAGAAAATTTAGGACATTACACGGTTTATCTTCCTGCCTATTCAGATGAATTTATTTTGAAAAAATTATCAAAGCATCCAGACCAAAAATTTCAAGTTTTTTCTAAACATACTCGCGTAGATTATTCTCAAGAAAATGTAGAAATCTATAAGGTGAATAATGAAAAATTTAATCTATCTCTAGCAAAATCAGAAGGATTATTAACGGGTGGCGGTTTCGAAGGTCCCGCTGAAGCTTTATTCTTGGGCAAAAAACTTCTGTGTGTGCCTATGTTTCATCAGTATGAACAGCAATGCAATGCTTTGGCTGCCGAAAAAATGGGAGCAACTGTGATTTGGAGTGAGAAAGAATTTGACCAAAAATTAAATCATTGGCTCAAAAATGCAGAACCCATTCAAGTCAATTTTCCTGATGAAACAGAAGAAGTTATTAAAAACCTCATCGAAAAATATAGCTAAGTTTTTTTAACAAAATTTTAGCTTTTCAGCTTTTAACTTTTGTAAGATTCTGTCATCAAAAAGATAATTAACCAAATAATTACAAAAAAATGACAAAGAAAATAATTTTAAGTGCAGCCATTTTTGGTGCAGTATTTATGTTCGGCCAAGAGAGACAAAAACTTACGCCAGAACAAAGAGAAGCTAAAAAAGCAGAAATGGTTCAGAAAGCGAAAGAAAGACAACAAGCTCATTTAGACAAGATGACCACAGAACTTAATCTTTCTAAAAAGCAAGTGGAACAAATAAAAGCTTTACAAGAAAAAAATAATGCAGAAAGAGAAGCGAATAGAGCAAAAATGGAAGAAGTGAGAAAGCAAAGACAACAAGAAATGCAAGCGAAAAGAGATGCTCATGATGCAGAAATGAAAAAAATCCTTTCGCCTGAACAATATGATAAATGGCAAAAACAAAGATTAGAAAACATGCAGAAACAAAGAGATGCATGGAAAAATAAAGCCATGAGAAAAGGAGGGAAACAAGGCGGAATGAAACCACAAAATACACCTCAGTAAAACACAAACTTCATAAACTTTTTATTTTAATTTTTAATTCACACAGCGAGAAAATTTTTTCTCGCTTTTTTTTGTGATTTTTATCAAGTTCTTAAAGGTTTGTTTAATAAAAGTTTTTTCTTAAATTTAGCCAAAACTAACAAAACCATTTTATGAGCAAGCTTTTCTCTTTTATCTTTCTTGTTTTCAGTACTTTACTATTTTCTCAAAATTATGCGGTTTCTGCGATTCCTGAAAATTTACTTCATAAAGCCAATGCTGTAGTAAGAAATGATGAAACCACTATTGATATTAATGCCATAGATAATATGGTGCAGACTTACAATAAAACCATTACCATACTGAATAAATCTGGTGAAAATTTTTCGAGTATTGGTATTCCTTATGATAAAAGTGTTTCGGTAAGCAATATAAAAGTGTCTATTTTAGACCAAAATGGAAAGGTGATTAAGAAATATTCTAAAAGTGATTTTACCGACGCCAGTCATAGTCCTAGCTTTTCCTTTTATGATGATAGCAGAATTTTGTTTCTGAGCTATATGTCAATCACTTATCCTTATTCTATACAATATTCTTACACCACAGAGACAAGAAATACAGTATTTATGCCAGATTTTTTCCCAATTGATGACTATAATATTTCTACAGAAAAAAACAGTTTAGTAATTAATAATAAATCTGGAATTAAATTAAGAACTAAAGTTCATGAGAATGATTTCGCGAAAATTTCGTTTACAGAAAATGGACAAAAATATTCTTACAGTTTTTCTAATGTTCCAGCAGTAGAAGATGAGCCTCGTTCGCCAAGTTTAAATGAATTTTTACCGAGAGCAGAGTTTTCATTAGATCAATTTTCATTAGAAGGGAAACAAGGAAATCTTACCCAATGGAATGAATTCGGAAATTGGTTTTATCAAAATCTAATCAACCCTGTTTCTGAAGTTACGCCAGCGCTTCAAGCAGAAGTAGCAGCACTTAATCTTACAGGAAGTACGCATGATAAAGTTAAAAAACTTTATCAATATATGCAGAGTAAAACCAGATATGTTGCGATAATGGAAGGAATAGGTGGTTGGAAACCTATGTTGGTAGAAGATGTTAGAAAAAAAGGATATGGTGATTGTAAAGCATTAACTAATTACATGAGAACCTTATTAAAAGCGGCAGGAATTAAATCTTATTATTGTAGAATAAAAGATGATCGTTCAGTTCAAAAGTATGATGAAAATTTCCCAAAAATGTTTGGAAACCATGTAATTCTGATGGTTCCTACAGAAAAAGGAAATATTTGGTTAGAAAACACTTCACAAGAAATTGCTTTTAATCATTTGAATTATACCTCGCTCAATAGAAATGTGATGGCCATTTCTGAGGATGATATCAAGTTAATCAATACGCCTACATATAAACCAGAAGAAAGCAGTGAAATTCTAAATGCAGAGGTTAAACTTAATCCAGATAATAGTATAAATGTGGATGCTAAATTTAGATTTTCTGGGGCACAATATGATTTCCAGATGCCACTTACTTCCTTAAACAAAGATGAGGTAAAGGAAGCGCTTAAAGAAAGATTTTATTACCTTAATATGGAAAATCTAGAGGCTAATAATGTGACGAATAATAGAGATGAAGCGCTGATAAATTATGAAGTGAAGTTGCAAGCGAAAAATTATTCTAAAAAATTAGGTAATGACATCATTTTAAGAGCAATGCCGTTCTTAGATCTTATGCAAACTACCAGTCATGAAGATAGAAAATTACCTTTAGAAGTCTATTTTTCTTATCAAGATACTTACAATTTTTCTCTAGAAATTCCAGAAGGATATAAGTTGGCAGAAATTCCAAAATCTGTACAGTTGTCTTCTGAATTTGGCAACTATTCTCTCCAATTTTCTATGGAAAATGGCAAACTGGTTACTCAACGAAAAATTACCATTTTGAAAAATATTTATCCTAAAGAAAAATTCAAAGAATATATAGAGTTCAGAAAAAAAACCAATAATCACGACAATACTAAAATTCTTTTAACTAAAATATAACCATGAAGACTAAAATTTTAACTGTTTTTTTATTCTCAATTTCTGTCTTGGTGTTTTCGCAGCACAAGTTTATGAAATATCCAGAGTTCAATAAAAACGAACTTTCTAAAACAAAATCTACCATCAAAGAAGATGCTCCTGCAGAAATATTATACAGTTCTATTAGTAATTTGATCATTAATGGACAATTAGAAACCAAAGTCTTTAAAAGAATTAAAATTTATAATAAAGAGAAATCTTCGCAATATTTAGATGTAGAAATTCCTTTATATGAAGGAAATGGAGAAAAAGAATATGTTTCTGGATTGAAGGCAGTGACTTACAATTTAGAAAATGATAAAGTCGTTAATGCTAAAGTAGAAAAAGACGCAAAATTTAAGTCTAAGGAACAAAAAAATCAAGTAATTCAAAAATTCACGTTTCCTAATGTAAAAGATGGGTCTATTATAGAATATCAGTATCAAGTAAATTCTCCTTTTTTACAATTGCTAGACAAAACTTATTTGGAGTTTGATATTCCTGTTATTTATGAAGAATATATTTTTGATTTTCCTAAATTTTTTGGGTACAATTATAATTTTCAAGGAGGATTAATGCCAAAATATAAAGAAGATCAAGCTCAAATGATGTATGGTCAAGATTACTACAGTTTGAGATTAGGTTTCGAAAATGTACCGCCTTTTAAAGCCGAAAATTTCATGAAAAATGAAAGGAATTATATTGCTAGTGTGAGACCTGAGTTAAATTCTACAAATTTTAATAATATTTTTAAATCTTACGCTACAACTTGGGATGATGTTAGAGATAAGTTAAAAGAGTATGATGATTTTGGAGGACAATTAAGTAAAAAATCTTTGGCAAGAAATGTGCTTTCACAAGATATTTTAAGCATGACTTTGCCAAAAGAAAAAGCGGGTAAAATTCTAAAATTTGTTCAATCTACTTATAGTTGGGACGGAAATGTTGGGTTATTTACAGGAGATGGTATTAAAAGTTTAATAGACACTAAGATAGGAAATAGTGCAGAGATTAATCTTTATTTAATTATGCTGATGAGAGAAGCTGGGCTTAATGTAAGTCCTATGATTATGAATACTGTAAATAGAGGAATTTTGAATATTGCATTTCCTACAATTGGTGCTCCTAATTATGTAGTAGCTTGTTTAGAAGATAATGGTAATTACTATTTGTATGATGCAACTTCTAAATTTTCTTTGCCCAATTTATTGCCACCAAGAGCTTATAACTATAACGCTATTCTGTTAAAAGATAAAAAAGCGGAAATTCTACAAATTAATAATTTCATCGAAAGTAAAACCTATCTTAATGTAGATGCTAAACTGAATGAAGATACTACTTTTGAAGGCAACTTTAAAGATAGAGATACTAAAACTTTTGCCATTCTTGACTATGATGAATATGCAGACAATAAACAAGACTACGAGAAAAAGTACAAAGAAAGATACACCTTTAATTTTAATAATTATAAATCAGAAGTAGTAAATGATAATGAGTTTCAGACCAGTTTTGATTTCAATACAGACGGTTTTGTAGATGGAGTTGGGGGTAAATTAATTTTCAATCCTCTGCTATTTTTATACCGCCAAAACCACGAATTTAATCAAACCGAAGAAAGAAAATATCCTATAGAGTTTCTTTCTCCTTATGAAACGGTAAAAAAAGTGGTAATTACCATTCCAGATAACTATAAATTTGAAAATCTACCGAAGTCTAAAAAATTTAAGACCGAAGATGAAGGGATTATTTATTCTTATGTAGTGAGCACTGAAGGGAACAAAATCACTGTAGAAACCTCAGTTAAAATAGACTCGGATAATTTTCCTAAAGAATATTACCCTGCATTTAAGCAGATTTTTGATGCCATTACACAACTCGAAGGTCAGCTCGTAACGCTTGTAAAAAAATAAACGAAAAGCGAGATTTTTTTCTCGCTTTTTTCTTTGCAAGGATTTGTGTAATTTTAGGCAAAATAATTTAAAATGTTAATTTACGGAGTAGACCACTTTACTTACCAAGATGTCATCAATATTATCAATGGTAAGCAAAAAGCAAATTTGGATAAAAAATCAAAATCCCAAATCCAGAATTCTTACCAAAATGTTCAAAAGATTGTAAAATCAGATAAAACCGTTTATGGAATTAATACAGGTTTTGGTCCGCTCTGTGATGTGAAAATTTCCGAAGAAGAAACCGCACAGTTACAAGAGAATCTTGTCATTTCGCATTCAGTAGGAGTAGGAAAGCCAATAGCTAAAGAACTTTCAAAAATTATGATGGTGTGTAAAATTCACGCTTTGTCAAAAGGATTTTCGGGGATTTCTTTAGACGTTGTAGAACGATTGATGCTCATGCTAGAAAAAGACATTATTCCTGTAGTTCCAGAGCAAGGTTCAGTTGGCGCAAGTGGAGATTTAGCGCCACTTTCTCATTTGGTTTTACCACTTTTAGGTTTAGGAAAAGTTTGGGATGGCGAAAATACAGTAGAAACTGCCCAAGTTTTAGAAAAACATCAATTACAGCCTTTAAAATTACAAGCTAAAGAAGGTTTAGCGCTGATTAATGGAACTCAATTTATCTTAGCACATGCGATTTTAGGCTTAGATAAATTTAAATACTTATTAGATTTAGCAGATGTAGCTGCAGCTTTTTCGATTGAAGCATATCAAGGTTCTGCAAGTCCTTTTAAGAAAGAATTACACGAAATTAGAGCGTACAAAGGCAGTCAATTGGTGGCGAAAAGAATGACCAAACTGCTCAAAAATTCTGAGAATTTAAACTATCACGAAAATTGTGGAAGAGTGCAAGACCCGTATTCTATGCGTTGCGTTCCGCAAGTTCACGGTGCCAGTAGAAACGCTTATGAACATTTAAAACAAATGGCAGAAACAGAACTGAATTCTGTAACCGATAACCCTATCGTAATTTCTGATGAAGAAGCGATTTCTGGAGGGAATTTTCATGGTCAATTAATGGCTTTACCCATTGATTATGCAACTTTGGCCGTTGCAGAATTAGGAAATATTTCTGATAGAAGAAGTTATCTTTTACTCGAAGGGAAATATGGTTTACCAAAACTGCTCATCGAAAGTTCTGGTCTTAATTCAGGATTCATGATTCCGCAATATACTACTGCTGCATTGGTTACCGAAAATAAAACGCTTTGTTTCCCGGCTTCGGCAGATTCTGTTCCTACGAGTTTAGGTCAAGAAGACCATGTTTCTATGGGAAGTATTTCGGGGAGAAAATTTAATCAGGTTTTAGGGAATTTAGAAAATATTTTAGCGATAGAACTTATGTTTGCAGCGCAAGGTTTAGAATTCCGTAGACCGCTGAAATCTTCTAAAATCATCGAAGAAAACTATGCGATTATTCGTGAAAAAGTGAAAAAACTAGAAAACGACAGATTAATTGGCGAAGATATTCTTACCATTGCAGAAATGGTTAAAAATAGAGCATTTAAAGTGGATGTTTAAAATGAAAAATTTCATATTAATCTTTACATTCTTTGCTATTGGTGTTTTTGGTCAGAGTAATCATCTAATTTTGACTGAAGATAGCGATTCTACATCTATCAAATATGTTAGAGAAATGTGCAGGTTTTTCAATGTTTCTGAAATTCAAAACATTAAGGCAGAATTTGTTTTTAGGTTTTGGAATACATCAAATGTTTTAGAAATTAAAAAGATTGGTGATATAATAGAAGGAAGATTAATTTATTCTGCTAAAAATCAGGATAATAAAAATGATTTTTTTAGAAAAGAATTTATTTTACCACAGAATATTTCTCAACTAATTTATGAAAACGTAAATAAAGATACTTTTTTAAAAGTACCTAAAGATAATCTTGATTTAAATTTAATAGGTTTAGATGGAAGGGTATATTATTATGAATCTAAAAATTGGAATCAATATTCTATAAAAAATTATCTTACTGCAATGTCTTATAAAGATGAAGGAAAATCTTATATCGATTTTAATAATTTTTTAAATTCTAAAATAAATTATGAAAATTATTATAAACAGTTTGAAAATGAAATTCCATACATAAACTATACATACTATGGAGTTCCATATACTGTAACTAAAGCTAGATTTCTGAAAACTAATAAAGAAATAAGAAAATATAAAAGGCAAAAAAAACTAAAATATGACTAACAAAGACTTCTTCAGACTCATGATAAAACTTTTCGGGCTTTATCAATTTTTATTACTTATATTTACTTCTTTACCAAGAAATTTGCAGTTACTATTTAATGATTTTTTTTCAATAAGTAGTATTATAACTTTAATTTTAATAACGCTTTTTATACTTGCAGTTTACTATGTATTTGTTAAAAAACCAGATTTAATCATTGATTTTTTTAAACTAGATAAAGGTTTTGACAATAATGAAATTACAGTGAGTAACCTCAATTCTGATACTATTTTGCAAATAGGAATGGTTTTGATTGGTGGCTTTTTGATTGTTGATAATTTTGGTTATTTCATTTCTTCATTTATTAACTATTTTAAAATAAGTTATATGAGTGAAAATTTAGAGAGTTTAAAAATTTTTGAATCTCTAATTTTAGGTGGTGTAAATTTAATTTTAGGTTTTTGTTTAATCATTTATAGAAAACAAATCGCAAAAAAATTTCAATAAAAAAGGACTTCTATTTTGAAGTCCTTTTTAGTGATATGAGATTACTCTTTTACTAAATTTTTAGTTTGAGTGTTTCCATCCTTGTCAATAACTTTTATGAGGTAATTTCCTCTTTGTAAAGAAGAAATATTCATTTCTTTTGAAGCTGATTCTTTTATTTTTTTACCTGAAAAATCATAAAGTTCTATTTTTGTAATAAGAGTCTCAGATTTCACAAAAACAATATCTTTTGCAGGATTGGGATAGATGGAAATGTTGTTTTTGATATTAGACAAGTCAGCTGTAGCCAGCGTTCCGGAGTATAAACTATTTACCTGAGCATCTGTTAGTGCCACGTCAAAAATTTGTAAATCATCAATCGCTGCATTTAGAGTTAACCAAGAAGAAGTACTTGGAGTAGCACCTATTTTAAATAAATTATTGATTGTGTTAGATGTGTTGATTGCTAAATTTTGTGTTTTGATGAGTGCACCATTCATATAGATTTTAATTTTAGAGCCATCATAAGTCGTTACTAAATTATACCATTGTCCGTTATTAAAAAAGACATTAGAATTTTCATTAATGGTGATTGTTACACTATAACCGGCACCCCAATTGTATTGTTCTAAACCATTATTGTAGTTCATGGTAAGGCCAAAAGCTTGTCCGTTTACAGCATTTCCATAACTAAATATGTAACTTCCACCGGTTGCATTATATTGGTTGAATTTTATCCAAGTTGCAACAGTTCTAGGGTTATTTCCTAATGGTAAATTATTGATAATTGCTTTTAAACCTCCAGCATTGGGAATATTCACTGCTTGTCCACCATTTCTACCCGTAACAAATGAAGTCGGAAAAGAGGCATTCAGTTGAGTAAGTTGTATAGTAGAATTGCTATTAGAATATGTGTTATCAAATGTAAAGTGTTGAATTGGGTTTTGTGCCTTTATCATCAAAAAAAACATGAAGATTAATGAAGAAAGTAGTTTTATTTTCATCATTTTTTAGTTTTAATGGTTAAAAAGTAATTTTGAAATTCGTTTTCTATGTCTGTTATATCTATTTGTTTTGGGCTTTTTTTCGGCATGTAGAAAATAATATCCCAAGAAAATTCTTTAATATTGAATTTCTTAAATCGGCCATTTTCTAAGAATCTTACTTGATCAGAACTATTGATTTTAATGGTTTTGATGTTTTTCTTTTTTAAGAAAATTTTGGCCTGATCTAAATAATATAAGCCATCTTCTACAATCACAGAAAACTCATCTTCACTCGCAGATTCTTTTTTCAGTTGGTTAATTCTTTCGTTAGAAGGCATTACAATCACTACTGTTTTTTCTTTAATATTCAATTTTTTTTGAGCCAGTAATACGTTGAATGTGAAAAGAAGTAGAAGAGCAAAAAGGTTTAATTTGAATTTCATCATGTTAGAAAATTTAAAGAAATTACCACGGAACTTATAGAAAAGTCCCGCAGTAATCATATGAAGAAGGTTACTTGTTTGCGTTTGCTTTAGCACAATCTATCGGGTCCATTCCAGAGTTGGCATAATCTGTAGGTGGAGTGATATAGTTTTCGGCTAAACTTCCTGGTGCAGAATAAGAATTTTGCTGTTCTATTTGCATATTCATAAATCCACAAGTTCCGTCAGGTTTTTTGAAAACTGCTACAATAGCCATAATTCTAGAAGTTAAAGTTTTTACATAAATTCCTTGATTGTTCCTTAAATCTTGATATTGTGGCGCCCATTCACTTGTTGGGTAACAATAGATTGGCGTTTCTTTCCAGCCGTAATCTGCTACACGTTTTTTTACTGCTGCCATCATTGCTTGTTGAGAAGGTGCTTTTGCTGGAGTTGCTTTTTTAGGGAGATTTATATTTGCAGAATAAGCTTCTTCTTTTTTCTTGTCCATATCTTTAAAGATTTGAGCAATTTTTGCAGGAGGATAATTTTTAATTTTGTCTTCCATTCCTGCTTTATAGAAGAATAAATATTGTTGTCCTTCAAATAAATTATGTCCATAAGGATCACTGCCAGAAGCTGCGTAAGGTTCATCTGAAGCGTAAAATAATCCTGGTTCTAGTTGTAGTAAACCTTTTACATCTCCTTTTTTTACACCTTTTGCGGGATCTTTGTCTAAATACTGTACATATGCAATATCTGGCATATAACAGTCTCTGTAATGTAAAATTCCTTTGGATTTCATTTGTTGCAATAGCATGGCTTTGTATTTTGCATTTACACCAGAGCTAATCCAAGTGGTATATTGAGCATCAATAATTGGGTTTCCTTCGCTGTTTTTTTGAAAATGATATCTTGAATAAAGATTGACTTTGAAATTAGCATCATCAAATTCTAAATACACTTTTTTAAGGGCTAAAACCTTACCATTAGTAATGTTTTTAATTCCTAAAGGAACTGATGCGTAGTAAATTCCGCTTGGTCCTTCTTTTTTGAAATTTTGTTTTTCTAAGAAAGGATCTGCAGCATCTTCTTCTAATGCTTTTAAATCTTTTTTGTCTGGAGTAATCGCTTTTTTAGCATCTCCTTCTGGTGTTCCTAATGTTTTTTCGGCAACTTTGGTAAGGAGTTTTCCGAATTGTGCATTCGCTTGAAGAGTAAAGCAAGTAAGAAGGAGAATAGAAATAGTTTTTCTCATAATGTTTTTATATATTAAATTGTGTTTTCATCAATAAACCAATAGCGATATAATTTTTGTAAGAATTGGCTAAAGTGTTTCTTCATGTTTTTTTTGCAAAATTATTTCTAGTGATGCTTTGTTCTGGAGCACATTTAACCAAATCTGATTTTGGATTAACGTAACTAACTTTTAGATTTTCGTTAATTCAAAATGGTTTTTAGTAAACTCTAAAACGGAGTGAGAAGAATTATTGCTAATTTTGTTGATAATGATTAAGAAAATCTTATTTTTTCTAGCGGTTTTAATAAATTTTGTTGCTTCTGCACAAAATAGTATTCCCTATTATTACCATCTCAGTAAGCAAAACGGAATGCCTACAGAAGTGGTTTACGATATTTACCAAGATAGAAAAGGTTTTATATGGCTTTCTACAGAACAAGGTTTGTACAGATATGATGGTAAAAATTATCAGAATTATGCTTTAGATGAACAGACTTCTAAATCGGGTTCTTGCATCAGCGAAGATAAATATGGAAGAATTTGGTACAGTAATTTTGATGGTTATCTTTATTTCATAGAAAAAAGTCAACTGAAATTGTTCAAACCTCACATTCCTATTGGTTATCTTAAATTTGGACTCATTAATAATTCGATTTTTACGGTAGAAGAAGAAGGAGTTGTCGTTTATGATTTGATGACGGGTAAGAAAAAGAAATCTTATGCCATCAATCAGAAAAAACTCAATTTTACACATAGCGACGGGAAAAATTTTTATGTTTTCGCAGATGAATTGCTCATCATCAATGAAAAAGGAAAAACTGCAGTTCAACTTCCAGAAGCGCTTAAGAATTTCAGAGCAGGAATTATGCAAAACACCAAAAATGGTTTGCTTTTTACTTCTAAGCATGAGAGTTTTGGGTATTATTTTAAAAATAATACATTTTCTAAAGTTAATTTTCCTAAAGAAATCACTTTCGTGCAAAACACGTCTTTTGATGGAAAAGAAAACTGGCTTTGTACTACTGATGGCGCTTTTAGAACGAATTTATTACAACTTTTTTTTAAAGGATATAACATTTCTACGGTTTATAAAGATAGAAATCAGAATTATTGGTTTGCTACCATCAATAATGGGATTTTCTTAGTTCCCAATCTTCATGTGCAGTTTTTTGAAAGTAAAAATATTATCACTTCACTTTCTGCGTATAAAAACCAACTGCTCATCGGGACACAAAATGAAGAGTTATTTCTGAAAAATATTGAAAATCAAAACGAAAATTTAATTTTTAAGGGAGAAAATAAACACGAGATTTATTTGTTGAAATCTTTCAATAATTCTCCGAATATTTTCACTTCTTCTTACGGTTTTAGAATTCTAGACCAAAATGGAAAATTAGTCTACCAAGACGAAGCAGCCATTAAAGATATTGTTCCATTAGACGAGAAAAACTTTGCTTTTGCAGCAAGTGGAACTTGTGGTTTTCTCAGTTTTGGAAATACAAAAACCGATTGGCAAAAAGTTTTTCCTCCCCAAATTATTTTAGGAACTCAGAATACTTTAATCAATAAAGTGAGAGGGAAATCAGTGGTTTTCGATGCGGAAAAATTAAGACTATATTTTGCAACCAATAAAGGTCTTTTTACCGTTTCTAAAAATAAAACTCAAGAAATTTTATATCATGGAAAGTCTGTTTATATCAGCAGATTGGTTCAATATGGTTCGCAGATTTTTGCACTTACTCAGAATAATAAATTGTTGCAAGTAAAAGACTTTCAAATCATTCAACCCAAGATTTTTCAGTCGCTTTCTCAGAATAAAATTCTCAATATCAGAATGATTAATGAGAGATTGTATCTGAATTCTGACAATGGAATTTTTGTTTATGATTTTAAAACTCAAAAGCAATACAAAAAACTTTCTTACAATCAAGATTTTGAATTCAGTCAAATTACAGAAATAGGCGATAAGGTTTTTATTGGTGTAAATAGAGGGATTTTATCTTTGCCGCTTTCTTATCAAGAACATCAAAAATTTCCGAAATTGATTTTGGATGAAGTGAAAATAAATGGTAAAGTCACTTCTTTTTCTTCCCAAAAATCATTTGAAAATGATGAAAATAATTTAGAATTAAAATACGCTTTACTCAATTTTACTCCAGGTGAAAAATACAAGGTTTTTTATAAAATAAACAACGGAAATTGGCATCTCGCAGACGAAAATTCTAGAAAATTAGACTTTCCGTCACTTTCTGCTGGTGATTATCAAATCACAATGAAAACCGAAGATAAAACTGCAGCGCCAGTTGTATTAAACTTTACCATAAAACAAGTTTTTTGGAAATCTTGGGTTTTTATACTTTTTGTAGGCGGTTTGTTGATTTTTTTAATCAATTTTTATTATCGATATCAAATCAGAAAAATAAATTATACCAAACAACTGGAAATTGACACGATTCGTCTAGAAAAAGAGAGCAATAGTTCGAAACTCAAAGCTTTTAAATCCCAAATGAATCCGCATTTTTTCTATAATGCACTCAATACTTTGCAGTCGTATATTCTAACCAATGAAAAAAAGCCAGCGCTTACTTATTTGTCTCAATTTTCTGGATTAACGCGCAAAATTTTAGAATTTACAGAACAAGATTACATCTCTTTAGAAGAAGAAATAGAAACGCTGAAACTGTATTTAGAATTAGAAAAAGCAAGATTTAATGGAGATTTACACTATGAAATCTCGACTAAAAATATGGATCATCTTTCTAAAATTCATATTCCTGTTTTGCTTCTGCAACCTTATGTAGAAAACGCAATTAAACACGGGCTTCTTCATTCTAGAAAAGAAAAAATATTGAATATTTCCTTTGAACAGAAAAAAGATTTTCTCTGTATTAGGATAGAAGATAATGGAATTGGTATCGAAAAAAGTAAAATTATTAATGCTCAAAAAGGCAACCAAAAACCAGCTTCTTTTGCAACTTCGGCACAAGAAAAAAGAGTAGAAATCCTTAATAAAATGTATAAAAATTCTGTTTCTATCATCATAGAAAATAAGGAAAACGAAAATGGAGTTTCTACAGGAACTTTGGTTAAAATTCAACTAAAACCCATGAATGTATTATGAAAGCACTGATTGTTGATGACGAAGAAAGAGCTAGAGTTTCTCTTAGATATTTAATTGCGGAATTTTTGCCACATTTAGAAATTGTGGCAGAGTGTGATGGGATTCCTAATGCTGTAAAATCTATTCATAAACATAAGCCAGATTTGGTGTTTTTAGACATCGAAATGCCTGGACATTCTGGATTAGAAATTCTAGATTTTTTTGACGAAAAAGATTTAAATTTTGGAATAATTTTCACCACAGCTTATCAAGAATATGCCATTAAAGCATTTAAACTTTCGGCGGTAGATTATTTGTTAAAACCTATTAATCCTACAGAATTGCTAGAAGCGGTAAATAGATTTCAGAAATTAACAAGTCAGAAAATAAAAGTGCTTCACGAAAACTTAGGAAAAGATTTTTCTGAAACCAAAAAAATAGGAATTTCTCATAGCAACGGAATAGAACTTATTTTGCCAGATGAAATTATTTATATCAAAGGGGAAGGTGCGTATTCAGAAATACATTTGACGGATGGTAAGAAGATTCTAGCAAGTAAAAACCTGAAAATGTTTGAAGAAAATTTAGCCGAAAATCCACAATTTATAAGAGTTCACAAATCTTATATCGTGAATTTTAATCATCTCATTTCTATTAATAAATCAAACGGAGGAACCATTGTCATGACAAATCAGATGGAAATTCCTTTTAATTCTGATAGTTATGAACTGATTTTAGAAAAAATAAATTTGATAAAAAAATAAAAAAACTTTGCCAAATTTCTCAACCTTTACCTTTACCTCAATCTATCATTACACTCGTCATACTTAGACTTCCACCAATCAATTCATCATTAAAAAGCGAAATTTCATCAGATTTTTCTTTCAGACCAAGCGTATAAATCAGAGGTAAATAATGATCTGGAGTAGGAATGGCATTTTGTAATGCCGCACCTTGTTTTTCAAAATGAATTAAATTCTGAAAATTTCCATCGAGAATCCATTCATTGGTTTTGGCTCTCGCTTCTATTGCCCAATCCCAACCAGCACCAACCGTATTGATGTTCTTCCAGTCAATCATTCTAAGATTGTGAACCACGTTACCACTTCCGATAATCAGAATGCCTTTTTCTCTTAATTTTTGTAATTTTTTAGCCAAATCAAAATGATATTGAGCAGCCTGAGTATAATCTATACTCATTTGGATTACTGGAATATTTGCTGCAGGATACAAATGTTTTATCACGCTCCAAGCTCCATGATCTAATCCCCAACTATCGGTTTCTATAACTGAAGTGGGAGCCAAAAGTTCTGCTGTTTCTTTCGCCAATTCAGGATTTCCTTTTGCAGGATATTCTACCTCGAAAAGTTCTTGCGGGAATCCATAAAAATCATGAATCGTTTTCTGCATTTCTCCCGAAGTTACATAAGTTCCTTTGGTGTACCAATGCGCAGAAATACACAAAATAGCATTGGGAGTAGGAATTTTTTTAGAAATTTCTCTAAATCCTCTCACAAATTGGTTTTCTTCTATTGCATTCATCGGCGAACCATGTCCTAAAAATAGAACCGGCATTTTTTCGCTTTTGGGCAATTGTTCAGAAATGTATTCTAATACGTTGATGTTCATTTTAATTAAAAATTGATGCAGAATGCTTTAATACATTCTGCATCTTTCATCGTTTGTGTTTGTTTTATTCTTTTACGAATTGTAATTCTCCAGCGATTTTTACTTCATCGCTTACTAAAACACCGCCAGTTTCCAAGGCTGCATTCCAGTTTAAACCGAAATCACTTCTTTTAATTTTTCCTTCAAAAGTAAATCCAGCTTTAGTGTTTCCCCAAGGATCTTGGTTGATTCCCCCGAATTCAACTTCTAATTGTACTGGTTTAGTAACTCCGTTAATAGTCAAATGTCCTGTTACATTATCATTTAAAGAAGAACTTTCGAAAGTAATGGTTGGGTTTTGTTCTGCATTGAAAAAATCTGCACTTTTCAAGTGAGTATCTCTATCTGCGTTATTTGTGTCAATAGAATCTGTTTGGATAGTCGCGCTTACTTTTGCGTTTTTGAAAGTATCATCTTCTGCTTCTACTTCTGCAGTAAAAGTGTTAAAAGCTCCTTTTACGTTAGAAATCATCATGTGTCTTACTTTGAAGGTAATTTCACTGTGCGTAGTGTCTAAGCTCCATTTTGTTGCCATAATATTTTGTATTTTAGTTATTTATTATGGTGCAAATGTACAGCGCACAGAATCCTTGATGCATTGATGTAAGATAAGAAATGATTTTTTTTATACATCTACCATTAATTTGAAAAGATTGATAATCTGTAATGTGCGTATTGTAATGTTTTCAATAAACATTCCCCAGCATTTATTTCAGGAAGTAAACAGGTAATGCAAGTGTTATTTCGTGTCAGAAAAAAAAATTAGGGTAGATTGTTTTTATTTTACTTTTCGTTGGTATTTATTTCATCTGTTTTTTGTGTTTTTTGAGATATTTGTTCGAATCAAGTTCGAATCAAGTTCGAATCAGCTTCGGAAAAAGGGTACTTTTTGCGAACAAAACTCGAGTTTGACTGCCACTTGATTCAACTCAAACCCTTATTTGTTTTCTTCAAAATGCCATATAAAGTTCTAGTATAATAAGAAGCAAGCATCTTACCTTTGTCCTGTAAGTAAAATGCAAGCAGACATTCATTACCCTTTCCTTATACATTCCTTTGACTTTCCTTTGGGTAGGTTATGGTTTTTTAATAAACTTTTGAGCATCAAGAATACTTTTGTATATTTGGTGATGTGCAACATCCTAAGAACGGAAGTAAACTTCCTTCTCGGGACTTCGCAAATCCGTGCGAACGTTAGGTGCAAGCTTAAGACAAAACGAACATTGACAAATAAACAAAAAACACATAAAATATGGAATGGATTTTTGACGGAATAGGAACTGCAATAATTACGTTGATAATTGGTCTTCTGACAGGAGGTGCTGTGGGATATAAAATTGGCATTAACAAGAACACAGTCAAACAAAAACAAAAGGCTGGAGATAATTCTTCACAAATTCAAATTGGGAGAGACAGTAATGGCAAGTAAACAAATCCAAGAAGCTGGAGACAATTCTCAGCAATTACAGGCGAACAATATGATTGTCAATATAGGTATTGACGAGAAAAGGGCAAGAGAAATCTATCAAGAAATGAATTTGCAATTAAGAAAAGACTATTCTCAAGAAGCACTCAATATAGCAAATTCAAGAGTGACAGAATTTGAAAATAGACTTTTGCCTAAAATGGAAGCGGTTGAAGGAGCTTTAGAAGCTTTTGCTGACCCAAGTTTTCAGTTATTACTTGTTGAAGCACAAAAGACAGCAGCTTCTACGGAGAGACCAGCGGATTACGACCTTTTATCAGAATTATTAATACATCGTTTTCAAAAAGGAGAAAACAGGCTGACAAGAGCTGGTATTAGTCGTGCTGTTGAAATAGTTGACAAAATTTCTGATGATGCTTTACTTGGGTTGACTGTTTTTCATTCCGTAAATTACTTTTTCCCAGCAAGTGGAATTATCCAACAAGGACTTATTACTCTTAATGACTTATTTGGTAAATTGTTTTATGACAATCTTCCTGTTGGTAGTGAATGGCTTGACCATTTAGATATTTTAGATGCCATAAGAGTTAGCAATTTTGGTGGTCTTAAAAAAATAGAACAATACTATCCAGAGATTTTGAGTGGTTATATTGATATAGGAATTGAAAAGAATTCTGATGATTTTAATAAAGCCATTGAATTGCTTAATAACAATGGACTTCCACAAAATATTCTAATTGAGCACGAATTGAATAGTGATTATGTTCGAGTAGTCCTGCCTAATAAAGACGATATTGACACTTTAGCACTGCACCGTCAAATAGTGAATAACGGTCAGTTGTCATTTATAAAAATTCCCTTGACTGAAGCACAAAAGAGTATTGTAAAATCAATATATGACTTATACAAGCAGGATGCGGGCATAAGACAACAAAATGTCAATAAATTTATGGAAGAGTGGAATAAACAACCGTATTTAAGTAAACTAAGAGAATGGTGGGACAATATCAATACAGGAATACAGTTAACCTCTGTTGGAAAAGTATTAGCTCATTCTAATGCACAAAGGTGTGACAAAAACTTACCACCATTAAATTAAATGACAAAAAAGCCAGCACCTAACAGCAGTAACTGTTGCACAACTCCTTTTTTTAGAAAATAGTTTTCAAAAACATAATATTTAGATCTCTTTAAAAGCAATTTTAGAGAGGTTTGTTTTTAAAATATTAAAATTTAGAGCGCTTAGAATGGTGTTTTTTCATGTTGTAAAGCATGGTTTTTATAAAAGTTTTAGTATATTTGAGTAGTGCAACTTGCACTATGAATTTACAAAATCCTAAGAACGGAAGTAAACTTCCTTCTCGGGACTTCGCAAATCCGCCGAACCGTTACCTGCAACCCTAACGAACTACACCGCTAACATAAAACGAAAAATAAAACGAGAATATGTATCTTGACCATAAAGAAAATTTAAAAGGACAAATAGTTCTTATTGACCCTTTCATTCACAAAAAGGCAAAACTTTCTAAAGAAGAATTTTTGGAAAGAGTAAAAAAGGTCAAATATCTACGGACTGCATATAATTCAAGTTATATCTCCTTTTATATCACATCGGTTGACGAGTATAATAACCTTATTAAGTTTCACGAGCTTGTGAACAAAGGAATTTTTGATTTTAGCTACCATGAAGTTTTTGCAGTTGCTATTCAACCAAAACTTTACAATTGGTTCAAGACAACAGACATAGCTACTATTCAAAAACAAATTGCTTGTTGGATGGCAGGTGCTTATTATTTCAACATAGACAAAAGAGAAATCCAAAAAAATCAAGTTTACAAACCTCTATTTGAAGAAATACTTAACATAGTCGAACAATTTTTTAATGATTTTCCATTGCCAGACTTTTCAGAGTTAACTGAAAGACTTTTTAGTAATGGAGATGAAACACTTTTTGACGAACAAAAAAAGTGTAAAGAAAAATATTTACAAGTCTGCCAAGAATATTGCAAAACTGAACAACCTGAATTTTTGAGTTCTCCATTTGGATACGACAACGATAAACAATGGGGAGTAAATGATTACCATAATTTTGAATTTGTCCAAGCATATTTAAATGATAGCGATTGGGAGAGAATTGTAATAAAAGGTAATAATGAAGATGATATGCAAAGAGCTGAAAGCCGTGATGATTTATGGATTAAATGGAAACACGTATACACAACATTTGACCAGCGAAAAAATTTCGTTTACAGCTTCTATTTCGAACCAATTATAGAAAAAAATCGGAAACCAAATCAGAAAAGGGAAGCTATACCGCAACACGTAAAAAATAAAGTTTGGCAACGAGACAACGGTTTGTGTGTATTGTGTGGAAGCAATGAAAAATTGGAATTTGACCATATTATCCCAGTTTCAAAAGGTGGTTCTTCAAGTTATAGAAACCTTCAACTACTTTGCGAAACTTGTAACAGAACAAAACACGCAAATTTATAATGACAAAATTACTGAAATCAAGAAGGGCAGCAGGTAACATCAGTAGCTGTCGCACAACTCCCATTTTTAGAAAATAGTTTTCAAAAACATAAAATTTTGACCTCTTTAGAAGCAATTTTAGAGAGGTTTGTTTTTTAAAATATTAAAATTTAGAGCGCTTACAATGGTGTTTTTTATGTTGTAAAATATGGTTTTTATAAAAGTTTTTAGTATATTTGAGTAGTGCAACTTACACTATGAATTTGCAAAATCCTAAGAACGGAAGTAAACTTCCTTCTCGGGACTTCGCAAATCCGCCGAACCGTTAGCAAACATTTTAACCGACGAAACGAATGAAAACAAAACTTTTATTTTTTACAGTTATTTTAATTATTTCATCATGCACAAGTACAAGAAAAGCAATGGATTCTTGGCTTGGCGCAACAAAACAACAACTGTTTATGAAATGGGGTCCGCCAACGAAAACTGCATCAGATGGAGCAGATGGAGAAATTTTAGTGTATTCAACCCAAGGGTATAATCCTGGAATGCCAGGATATGGAGTTGCTCCATCAACTTACTGGGACAATAAATATTTCTATGTTAACTCACAAGGGAAAATTTATTATTGGATGACCAAAAGAGAGCAAATTCCGCCTCAACAAATAGATTTAAATATTTACAGAAGATATTAAATGGAAACTTTGATAAATAGTCCGTATTTCGAAAAAATAATACTTACTATTCTAGCGGTTGTATTGAAACTTATAATTGACGCAATAACAAAGGGAGAAAAAGACTTAAAAGCTTTGTCTAAACTTTTATTAATTTGCGCTACATACATATTGCCAGTCATAACAATAATATGGATAAATTTAGATGACAAGGTTATCGATTCTAAATTAAACACAACACTAATTTGTTTTAATTTTTCAATTATTGTTTTCAATCATTTACAATCAAGAATAAATGAAAATTATAAAATGATTGGCGATTTAGCAAAAACAGAATTTGACAAAGTAGAAAAGGTCAAACAGATAAATGAAGTTCAAGTTGAAAAAATTAATGCTATTAATGAAAACCAAAAATATATCTTAAATGAACTATCAAAAATAAACGATAGAATAATTGGGTATTTTAAGGATAAATCTAAATAAAAACGTTTGCTAACAGTGGTAACTGTTGCACAAATCCTTTTTTAGAAAATAAATATTAAAAAACCTCTTTAAAAGCAATTTTAGAGAGGTTTGTTTTTTAATACTTTTCAGTTAAGTATTTCCAGTATCGTTTCGGAACCCACTGAATATGGAGTTTCATGTTTTTTCGTTCAGGAATTCCAGTTTTTACAAAATAACGTTGCCAAAGTTTTTGGTATTTTTTCTCCTCATCGTGATGGAATTGTTCAGAATTTCTGAAATTTTGCAATTGAGAAGAATCAGGCGTGAAAAAATGAACTTCTTTTAAATCATAGAAAATTCCATAATGCCTTTTTAAATCGAAAATCATCCACTTTTGGTCAGCGTAACGTTCTTTGAAGTGCTTTCTAATCAACGGCAAAACATTGAAATCGGGTTCTATTTTAGCAAAATAAACTTCATCTTGTAATAATTCAAATCGTACAAAAGCCAGCATTCTATGTCTTTCTCTGCTTACGCTTCTACAAATTTTAGAAATTTCTAAAATATCTTCATTCCCGAAATCTTGTAAAATATTTTGTTTTGGATGTTTTATAGAATGCCGAACTGCGCTCAAAATTAATCGTTCCAAGTCTTTTCTCTCCGACAAATAAACCATCATGAGTTGAGAAATGCCTTGCTTTCCTAGGTTTTCTTCTAATTTTTTCAGAACTCGGTCAGATTTGGTAAAATCAGTAATGACTTCGTGTGTTTCTGCGAAGAAATTCTCTTGACTGTAATTTTGTTGAGCAACAATTTCCACCAAATCATATTTGTATTCGAAAACTTCAAATATCGCTGTAAATAAACCTTCAAAAGTGGAATCGTAGAGTAAGGTGGTCATATTTTAAACGCAAAGGCGCTAAATAATTTTCATTTTATCATTGTTTTTAAGACGCAAGAAAATCAAAGATTTTCAGATTAGTATTTCAACGAAGTTGAAAACTTTGCGACTTAATTTTTTGTCATTATTTTTAAAAGTGTTTTGCGTCATTGCGTAGATTTAAAACAAACTCAACTGCTCCGAAAACGGATTTTGCCATTTAGATTTCATGCCGTTTACGATGATTTGTCTGAAATTTTGCTCATCAATCAATCGGTTGAAAATATTTTGACTTTCAAATTCTATAAAATATTTGGCTCTGTTGGTCGCAACGCCCATTTTTTTGAGGTGCTCTAAATTCAGTTTCTGAAATTTTCTCGCCATCAGAATTTTATTCACAGAAGTTACGCCCACTCCAGGAATTCTTAACAGCAATTCTTTCGGAGCGGTATTGATATTTACTGGGAACTTTTCTCGATTTCTCAATGCCCAAGCTAGTTTTGGGTCTACTTCTAAATCTAAAAACGGATGGTTTTTGTCTAAAATTTCATTGGCATCAAAACCGTAAAAACGCATCAACCAATCCGCTTGATACAGTCGGTTTTCCCTTTGCATTGGAACTTGCGCATGAATGGAAGGTAAATTTTTATCTTCTAAAACAGGAACGTAACCAGAATAGTACACCCGTTTCATGTTGTAATTTTGATAAAAATGTTTGGCTACATGAATAATTTTCAGGTCGGTTTCGTTGGTTGCGCCCACAATCATTTGGGTAGATTGACCAGCTGGAGCGAATTTCGGAACTTTTCTAAAAATTTTTCTTTCTTCTTGATAAACCGTTAAAGCATTTTTAATAAAACCCATTGGTTTTATCATGTCTTGATGTGATTTTTCGGGAGCGAGAAGTTTTAAGCCAGATTCTGTAGGAATTTCTAAATTAATGGAAAGTCTGTCTGCGTACAGACCAGCTTCTCTAATCAGTTCATCACTTGCGCCGGGAATGGTTTTTAGGTGAATGTAACCATTGAAGTTATGCTCTTCTCTCAGTTTTTTGGCAATTCTCACCAATCGTTCCATGGTGAAATCTGCGTTTTTAAAAATTCCAGAGCTTAAAAACAAGCCTTCAATGTAATTTCTGCGATAAAAATTCATAGTGAGATCTACCACTTCTTCCACCGTGAAAGCTGACCGTTTTATGTCGTTTGATTTTCTGGAGACGCAATATAAACAGTCGTAAATGCAATGATTGGTCAAGAGAATTTTGAGCAAAGAAATACATCTGCCATCTTCTGTAAAGGAGTGACAAATTCCCGCAGTATGACTGTTGCCTAATCCGCCTTTGTTTTTACGATTTCCACCACTCGAAGAGCAGGAAACGTCGTATTTAGCAGCGTCTGCAAGGATTTCTAATTTTTCTTTTATTCTGTCGAAATTCATAATCTTCTCTGGTCAAAGATAGTTCGCGCAAAATAAAATTTCAATAGATTTTGTCTAAAGTTATCCGCAAAAAATGTTAAAAAGAATTAATTGCAATAGTTAATTTAAATCTTAACAAAATCGCAAATCACAAATCACAAATCGTAAATTAAAGCACTTCTTTTCTGATTTTAGCAATCGCTTTTTTCATGCTTTCATTGAAGTGTTCTTTTTCTAATCGGGTTGGTGGTGCTTTTCTTACTTCGCAGTCAGAGATGCTACAAGTTTCGCAGGTTACGCCTACATCTTCAGATTTAATGCTGTCGTTTTTCGCAAATTTTATTTTTTTCAAAGAATTAGCATTCAGTAAAATTCCCAAGCAGTAACTTCTGTTGGTTCCGTCTGAAAAAGGATTTCTGTGCGAGGTGGAAATAACCAGATAACTCAATCCAGAATCTTTGTAATGAGAAATTTGTGCAGAAGTGGCGGTCTCGTTTTCTTTTAGTTCTTTTAGATTTTTAATGGCAATCCAGCGTCTGCAATAATGTTCGTTAGTCGCATTTCCGTGAGGAGCTTGTTGTTGATTTAGGTGTAATTCCTTGAGAATTTGAACCTTGTCTGTGTTTTTCTTTTTGACGAAACACAAATAAAATAAATCTTTTATTCCGAATTCGGCTGAAAGTAAATTGGTTAATCGGTAATAAAAAGTTTCAGGAGAATTGGTAAAATGGGCAATTAATTCATCAAATTTTTGAGAATTAAAGTCTGGTTCATCAAAGAATTCTTCTGTTTTTTCAATCAATTCATCTTTTGGAATCAGAATACAACCTGCAAAATAGGAAGCGTAGAAATTGCTTAATAATTCTTCGAAACTGGTAAAATCTAACCAAGAATAAGTATTCGGTCTTGGATTAAGTTCGAGAACTTGAAACCCAATTTCTTTGGCTAGAATAAAGGTTTTTTGGTTTTCGTCAAGCAAACGATTCAGAAGTAATAATTTTTTTTCAGGAACGTAAAGCGAACGAAGATGATTTAAGGTTCCGTATTGTTCAAAATCTTCAGATTTTATTTCATAGTCGAAAACATCAATCAGGATTTTTTCTAAATGTTTGATGTCAATATTTTTCCCAAGCTTTAATTGATTTTCTTCGGCGAAATTTTTGGCTTTTTCTTCAATATCTGGAAAATGATTGTCGTATAATTCTTGAAAACTTCTTACTACAGCGAAGTAAAAACGCTCTTTTCCGAGATTGTAATTTTGGGAAATTTCAATCAGAGTATTGATAAAAGCAGTTACTTTTTTAGGAGCTTCACTGATGATATTAATGAGCGTGTTTTTATTAATTCCAAAAAGTTCCAGCGGAATTTCTTTGAAGAAATCACTTTGTAAAATTTCACTAAAAGGAGCGAGGTTTTTATCTAATTTGGTAGAAACTAAATCGTCAAATTTACAATTCAATACATCAGCTAACTGAATGATTTTATCATGTTTAGGATATTTTTTTCCGTTTTCTATTTCGTTGAGATACGATTTAGAAAGTTTGGTTTTGTCTGCCAAATCTTGCAGTGACCAATTTTTCTTTTGTCTCTGTTGTTTCAGTTTTAAACCAAAAACGGTCTTGATAAAATCACTTTCGCTGCTCATGATAAAATTTTTATTGAATCTAAATAAGTGGTAAAACCCTTTAAAATTCAAAGATAAGAAATATAAGCGATTTTTCGCATAATAATTTTTTCTAAAAATTTAGCGAACGTTCGCTGTAAGTGAAAATATTTTCTATATTTGCAAAAGAACAAATTCAAAATCTATTCATTTCGTTTCAAATAAAAACTAATAACCACATTTTTTTGAAACCCACAACAAAATATACTATGGAGTCTAATTTTAAAATCACAGCCACTCATCATTATCCCGAAATTTTCTCGGAAGAATTGGTGAAATTTTTGATTCACTTGCATAAAAAATTTAATCAAGACAGATTAGAATTATTGTCTTCAAGGAAGATGGTGCAACAAAAAATAGATGAAGGTGTTTTTCCAAAATTTCCAGAAGAAACTGCAGGAATTAGAGAAGAAAATTGGGTGTGCAGCAGATTGCCAAAAGATTTACAGGACAGAAGAGTAGAAATTACAGGTCCGGTTGATAGAAAAATGATTATCAATGCTTTGAATTCTGGAGCTTCTACTTTTATGGCAGATTTCGAGGATTCTAACTCGCCGACTTGGGGAAATTGCATGGAAGGACAAATTAATCTTTCTGATGCGATTAATAGAACCATAGATTTCGTAAACGAAGAAGGAAAAGCATATCAATTGGGTGAGAAATTGGCGGTGCTTTTGGTAAGACCTCGTGGTTTACATTTAGACGAAAAAAATATTACAATAAATGGAGAAAAAGCTTCTGGTTCTTTAATTGATTTCGGGATTTATTTTTTCAGAAATGCGAAAAAATTATTAGAAAACGGAAGCGGTCCCTACTTTTATTTACCAAAATTAGAGCACTATAAAGAAGCACGATGGTGGAATGAGATCTTCAATTTCTCACAAAATTATTTAGGTATTTCTCAAGGCACTATTAAGGCCACAGTTCTCATAGAAACCATTACTGCTTCTTTTCAGCTCGATGAAATTTTATACGAACTCAAAGAACATAGTTCTGGACTCAATTGTGGAAGATGGGATTATATTTTCTCTTACATCAAAAAATTCAGAAATCACAAAGAATTTTTAGTTCCAGACAGAGATCAAGTGACCATGACTTCACCTTTTATGAGTGCATATTCTAAACGAGTGATTCAGGTTTGTCATAAGCGTGGAGTTCATGCAATGGGAGGAATGGCAGCACAAATTCCCGTAAAAAATAATGAAGAAGAAAACGAATTAGCATACGCAAAAGTTAGAGCCGACAAAGAGCGTGAAGTGAAAAACGGTCACGATGGAACTTGGGTAGCGCATCCTGGTTTGGTTCCTGTAGCGAAGCAAATTTTTGATGAATTTATGCCAACTCCAAATCAAATTTCAAATAAACACGAAGATTACCATATTACAGAAGCTGATTTACTGGAAGTTCCAAAAGGCGAAATCACCGAAAAGGGCGTAAGAAAAAACATCAACGTAGGAATTCTTTATATAGAATCTTGGCTCATGGGAACTGGAGCAGCTGCATTGTATAATTTAATGGAAGATGCTGCCACTGCAGAAATTTCTAGAACTCAAGTTTGGCAATGGCTAAAAAATCAAGCAAAACTGAATGACGGAAGAATATTGACGCCAGAAATGGTTCTGGAATTTGAGAAAGAAGAACTCGAAAATATCAAAAAATATGTAGGCGAAAATCGTTTCGAAAAAGGAAAATTTGATTTGGCAACAAAACTCTTTAATGAGTTGGTTTTCGATGAAAATTTTGAAGATTTTTTAACCTTAAAAGCGTATCCGTTTATCTAGATGTGAGATTCGAGATTCGAGATACGAGATTTTTAACTCGGAACTCGGAACACGGAACTCGTATCAAAATTTTAACAAACAAACCCAAAATATCATGAACAGACAAGAACAAATCCAAGCGCTCGAAAAAGAATGGAGAGAAAATCCAAGATGGAGCGGAATTACAAGACCTTATTCGGCTGAAGAAGTTTTAAAACTAAGAGGAAAATATAAATTAGATTATACCATCGCTACTCAAATGTCAGAGTTGCTTTGGAAAAAGCTAAATAATCAAGATTTTGTAGCTGGATTAGGAGCTTTAACAGGAAATCAGGCAGTTCAGGAAGTGGACGCAGGTTTAGAAGCGATTTATCTTTCTGGTTGGCAAGTTGCCGCAGATGCGAATCTTTCTGGAGAAATGTATCCTGACCAATCGCTTTATCCTGCGAATTCAGTTCCAGCAGTGGTGAAAAAAATCAATAATGCACTTTTGAGAGCAGACCAAATTCAGTCTGTAAATGGAGGTGATGAAAAAGATTATCTGGTTCCAATCGTTGCCGATGCAGAAGCTGGTTTCGGAGGAAATCTAAACGCTTTTGAATTGATGAAACAAATGATAGAAGCTGGTGCAGCTGGTGTTCACTTCGAAGATCAATTGTCTTCTGCTAAAAAATGCGGTCATCTTGGAGGAAAAGTTTTGGTTCCTACTCAAGAAGCGATTAATAAATTGATTGCAGCAAGATTAGCAGCAGATGTTTGCGGAGTTCCTACTGTTTTAGTGGCAAGAACAGATGCAGATGCAGCAGATTTATTGACGTCTGATATTGATGATAGAGATAAAAAATTTGTAACTGGTGAAAGAACTTCTGAAGGTTTTTTCCAAGTGAATTGTGGAGTAGAACAAGGTATTGATAGAGGACTTTCTTATGCGCCTTATGCAGATTTAATTTGGATGGAAACTTCTAATCCTGATTTAGAATATGCGAGAAAATTTGCAGAAGGAATTCATGCAAAATTCCCTGGAAAAATGTTGGCTTACAACTGTTCACCTTCTTTCAACTGGGCAGCGAAATTGACAGTTCCTGAAATGGAAACATTCCGTGAAGAATTAGCAAAAATGGGATACAAATTCCAATTTATCACTTTGGCAGGATTCCACGCTTTGAATACTGCGATGTTCGAATTGGCATTGGCTTACAAAGAAAGAGGAATGGCGGGTTACAGCGAATTGCAAGAAAGAGAATTTGCATTACAAGCGAAAGGTTTCCGTGCGGTGAAACACCAAAGTTTCGTGGGAACAGGTTATTTTGATGCAGTTCAAACCGTTGTTACCGCAGGAAATTCTTCTACCACAGCTTTAGCTGGTTCTACTGAAGCGGAGCAGTTTCATTAATCAAGAGCCAAGTAAAAGGTAAAAAGAGCCAAATAAAAAGACTCAAGTAAAAAGTAAGAATATAGTTTAAAAAATTCTGAAATTTTAGAAAATAAAAAATGATTTATTCATAATTCATTTCCATTTGTCACTCTTAACAAACAAAGAGTCCATAGTTTTTAATTTGTTGAAAAAATCGCCTCGCAATTTTGCGAGGCGATTTTGGTTTATAACTTTATTTTCACTTTACTTTCTTTCGCCGAATCCCAAACCAAATTCACTTTCAAAGTTTTCTTCTCAGAATCATAAGTGTATTCTAATTTTTTACAACCTGCTTTTACAGAATTTGGATTTTTAGAAACATGGTGAATGATGAGTTCTAAATTTTTAGATTTTGCTGAAAAATTTGCGCCCACTTCATTTTCTAACTCAAAAGTGATGGTTTTTCCATTGGTTTTAGCTTCAAAATTCATCATTTCAAATTGTCCTTTTTCGTAGGCTCCGTTTTGTAAACCATCGTCATTGTACAATTTAAGTTGGGTTTCTGTTACTTTTTTGTCAAAATAATAATGTAAAATCAAAGAATTCCCATCATATTCTTTGGTAGATTGCATCGGTTTCGCCATTGGAATAATACTTCCTGCTCTTACAAAAGTTGGGATTTTATCTTCTTCCGTGGCAAAAGTCTGAGTAGTTCCGCCAGAAATTTTTTCATCAATATAGAAATTTACCCAATCAGAATTTTTAGGGAAATAAATGCTTTGTTCTATTTGTCCTTTATTTAAAATCGGAGAAATTAAGAAATCTTTGCCCCAAAAATAAGCGGTATTATACGTGTACAATTTTTGATTATCTGGTTCTTCAAAAAATAAAGGTCGCATTAAAGGAGTTCCGTTTTTATGATTTTCGAAAACCAAATTATAATTATAAGGAAGCAAAGCGTAACGCAATTCAATCGCTTTTTTGGCTAAATTTTTTGCTTTTTCGCTTCTGTAAACCGGTTCGCTTGGTACATTTTCATCAGCGTGAGGTCTGTAAATTGGGTTGAAAACGCCGTATTGCAACCAACGAGCATACAATTCATCGTCTTCATTTTTTCCTGCAAAACCGCCCAAATCACTGTGCATAAAAGCAATTCCTTGCAATCCCATTTGCAAAGCAATGTAAGGCTGACTTTGCAATCCGCCCCAACTTCTAGAAACGTCGCCACTCCAAGGAACAAGACCGTTTCTTTGAGCGCCAGAATAACCAGCTCTCATCAAAATAAACGGACGAGCATTTGGTGAAGTTTCTGCAAAACTTTCTTTGACCAATTTCGCCCAATCCATTCCGTAAATATTGTGAACTTGGTCGCCATTTTTTCCGTTTCCATGAAGGATTGTAGAAGGATGAACTTCTGGTTCACCTAAATCTCCCCAAATTCCTGTAACGCCTTGATTTAATAAGTCTTTGTAAATATTTTTGAACCAAGAATTTCCTTTTTGGCTGTAAATGTCAATCAAACCAGTGTGACCGAAATAAAAATCGTACATAAATGCTTTTCCCTCGTTGTTTTTTGCCAAAATATCTTTGTCCAGAGCTTCTTGATAACGCGAAGAAGTGTTCACTACGAAAGGTTCAGTAATGAGAATGGTTTCTACGTTGTTTTTTCGCAAATCATCAATCATTTGTTGAGGTTTCGGGAAATTATCTTTGTCCCAAGCGAAATTTCCGAGCGTTCCTTGAATAGATTTTCCGAACCAATATAAATCTAAAATAATGGCATCAACTGGAATTTTTTCTGCTCTGAATTTCTCAATCATTTCCAAAGTTTGTTGCTGAGTATGATACCCAAATCTGCTCGAAAAATTTCCTAAACTCCATCTTGGAAGCATCGGTTGTTTTCCTGTTAAATCGGTGTAATTTTTAACCAAATCTTCCCAAGAATTTCCAGAAATCACCTGATAAACTTTTCTTCCAGAAACGGTTTCATAAGTCAATGAATTGTCTTTTTTGCTGTCTAAATCGAGGTAACCAATCGGTGCATTGTCAAAATGAATCAAATATTTTTTACTCGAAACTACAATGGGCATCGTGTAATTGAGCAATTCAGATTTGGTTTCGTAACCATAATGAGCACGATTGTACAACATTAATCTGTTTCCGCGACGATTCATTCCGAGTGCTCTTGCTCCAGCTCCATATAAAACTTCGTCTGGAGAAAGATTGAAATTTAAAGTTTCAAAATTTTGCGGATGATTATTGATTTCGCCGTTTTCATACGTTCCGTAACCGTTTTTTTCTGAAATCAAGAGTTCATCACCTTTATAATATGAAATTTGAAATGGTACTTTTTGAATTTTTACGGTAATTCCTGAAGTTTCAATCCATGCAAAACCTCTGGTTTCTCTGAAATTGTATTTTACAGATTGTGGAGCAAGAATTACGGCGTGAGAATCTTCTGTAAGCGTTTGATTTTTTGGGATAAAAGCCGTTTCTACCATTTCTGGAGTGTAGAATTTCACTTGATATAAACCATCGTTTACTGAAATTTCGGCGGTGTTATTTTTAAATTCAATTTTTTGAAAAAATCTTTGACTGTTTTGTGCGAAAAGAATTGCTGAAAAGAAAATCAACAAAAACTTGAAAACGTTTTTCATTTCCTAAAGCATTAAAATTTGTTAGCGTAAAGGTAAGGAAATTGAAATTTAAAAATTTATGAAATTTATCTTGAATTTTTCTCTAACAGATTAAGCGAATTAGACTGATTTTAAATTCTAATCATCTGCATAATTTGCAAAATCAGCGAGAGATTATATTGTAATTTCAAATTCAAAAATTCTCTATCTTTGCACCATGATACGCATTACTAAAATTTTCACTTTCGAGACGGCGCATGTTTTGTATAACTACGACGGCAAATGCAAAAATATGCACGGACATTCTTACAAACTTTTTGTGACCGTAAAAGGAACTCCAATTAATGACATCAATAACGTGAAAAACGGAATGGTAGTGGATTTTGGAGACATTAAAAAAATTGTAAAAGAGGAAATTGTAGATGTTTGGGATCATGCGGTTTTACTCAATGCTTTGACACCGCACAAAGAATTGGGCGAAGATTTGGCTCAAAAAGGGCATAAAGTAATTGAGTGCAATTACCAACCAACTTGCGAAAATATGCTCTACGAAATTGCCGAAAAAATTAAAGATAAATTGCCTTCTCACGTTCAATTGGCGTATCTGAAACTCCACGAAACCGAAAATTCTTACGGAGAATGGTTTGCGGAAGAAAACAGTTAATGTGCTAATTTGATGATGAGATAATGAGATAATTTTTTACTTTGAACCTTGAAACTCGAACCTTGAAACAAATAAAATTACAGCCTAATAAAAAAATCTACTTCGCTTCTGATCAGCATTTTGGTGCGCCAACTCCTGAGTTGAGTAAGCCAAGAGAAGCTAAATTTTTAGCATGGTTAGACGAAATAAAAAAAGATGCACAAGTGCTTTTTTTGATGGGCGATTTGTTTGATTTTTGGCATGAATGGAAATATGTAGTCCCGAAAGGTTATGTAAGAATTCTGGGGAAATTAGCAGAACTGAAAGACAGTGGAATAGATATTTATTTCTTCGTGGGTAACCACGATTTATGGATGAAAGATTATTTGGAAGAGGAAATCGGCATTCCAGTTTTTTTTGAAAAACAATATTATGAAGTTTCTGGGAAAAACTTTCTTTTAGCACATGGAGACGGACTTGGACCAGGTGATAAAGGTTACAAGAGAATGAAAAAACTTTTCACCAATCCAGTTGCACAATGGTTTTTTAAGTGGCTTCATCCTGATATTACGATGAAAATTGCGATTTATTTTTCTACCAAAAATAAGATGATTAGTGGAGTAGAAGACATGAAATTTTTAGGCGAGGACAAAGAGTTTCTTATCATTTATTCTAAAGAAAAATTGAAGTCTGAAAATTTAGATTATTTCGTTTATGGTCATCGTCATTTGCCTATGATTATAGATTTGAAAATTGATGGAAAGGAAGCAAAACATGTGAATCTGGGTGATTGGATTTCGTATTTTACGTATGGTGTTTTTGATGGAGAGGAATTTAAAGTTTTAGAATATAAATAAGGAGTAAGTTTTGAAAAATATTTTCAATATAAAATCTGAAGCAGATTTCCAAGCGGCATGTTTGGGAACATTTTTCTATCAGTACGAAAATGTAGAAGTTTACCGAAAATTTGTAGATTTTTTGGGAAAAAATCCTTCGGAAATTAAAGAAATAAAAGATATTCCGTTTTTACCCATTGAAATGTTTAAAAACCATTTGGTATTAGACAAAGTCTTCGGCTCCGCTCAGACTGACAAATCTTTAAGCTTTTTTCAAAGTTCGGGAACGACTCAGATTCAGACTCGTTCTAAACATTATATTGCAGATTTTAATCTCTACGAAGAAAGTATTTACAAGAGTTTTGAGCAGTTTATAGGGAAACCAGAAGACTATATTTTCTTAGGATTATTGCCTAATTATTCAGAAAATCCACATTCTTCATTGATTTATATGGTAGATTTTTTGATGAAAAAGTCTGGAAAACCAGAAAACGGATATTTTCTCTATAATCACCAAGAATTGTTTGAATTGTTACAGAAATTAGGTCAAGAAAATAAAAAAGTAATTCTTTTCGGTGTTTCTTTTGCTTTGTTGGATTTTTTAGATTCTAAAAACGACTTTACGACTTTACAAATCAACGATTTTACAGTCATAGAAACGGGCGGAATGAAAGGTAGAAAAGAGGAAATGACCAAAGATGAACTTTTGAAAATTCTACAAAAAGGCTTCGGAACAGACAAAATTTTCTCTGAATATTCTATGACAGAATTGCTTTCTCAGGCATATTCTCTAGGCGAAAATATATACGAAACGCCCAACTGGATGCGTGTTCTCATCAGAAATACCGAAGATCCGTTTTCTTATATGGAAGCAGGCAGAACTGGCGCCATTAACATCATAGACTTGGCGAATAGACATTCTTGCAGTTTTATTGCGACACAAGATTTGGGCAAAATTGTAAATGATTTTGAGGTTCTTCGCTATGCTCAGAATGACAAACATGCGTTTCAGGTTTTGGGAAGAATTGACCATTCTGATATTCGCGGTTGCAGTTTATTGGTTTCATAAAATTCTGCGATGATTAAAGTAGAGGAACTTACTTTTGCCTACATTCAAAAATTTTGCGATTTTGAAAAAGATATTGTCTTGACCAATCATTTTCATACCGATTGGGAAGCTGATATTTTGGTGATTAATCAGGAAGGTTTTTCTCACGAAATTGAAATTAAGTTGTCGAAGAGCGATTTCAAAAATGATTTCAAAAAATTTTATCAAAACCTAAATAGCGGAGAAAAATTTCTGAAGCATGACAAAATTGGTTGTGGTGATTATGTCTGTAATCATTTCAGCTTTCTATTGCCAATGGGAATGATTGCGTTGGAAGAAATTCCCCAGCATTGTGGCGTGATAGAATTTTATCACAATGAAGATACCTGGAAAACGGAATTCTATATCCGTAGATTACCTCAAAAAATTCATGAGGATTTTTATTGGAATTTAGTAGACCAAAAAGATTTTTTAAGAAAATTATCTAGAAATTATTACTTCAAAAAACTAGAATTAAAAGGAAAAACTGAAGAATTTATTTTCAGAAATGAATTGGGAAATAAAAAATAACATTCCTTTTTTTAAGATTTGTGTTAAAAAAATGACTTTTTTTTCTAGAAAAATTACAAAAGTCATAAAAAAATGCCTCTTAAAAAGATTTCTTTTATATATCTTTACTTTCTGAAATACGAACAAAATGAAACATAGATTTACTTTATTGCTGGTACTCTTATTATCTGTAATTTCCGTAAAAGGACAAGATTATTTAGATGATATTATGTTCCAGTCTTTTGGTTGGGATGAATACTCTCAGTCAAGACACACCAGTGAAGGTGGCTTTTACGAATATTATAATTCAAGAGCCGGAAATTTAAAGGCGATGGGTTTTGATATGATTTGGTTGCCACCACCAAGTGCTTCTACAGGAGGTGTTGGTTATTTCCCTACAGAATTGTATAATTTTTCTCAAACTTCTTGGGGCTCTGAAGCTCAATTAAAAAAAATGCTTACTAATATGAATGCAAGAGGTCTTTATCCTATTGCAGACGTAGTGGCGAATCACAGAAGTGGAACTACTGGTTGGGTAGATTTTACAAATCCAGCGTGGGGTTGTGAAACAATTTGTAGTAATGATGATGCGGCAAGTGCTTCTTATGTAGGTTGTAGACCTTCTGGTGCTCCAGACACAGGAATGGAATTTGGCGGTTCAAGAGACATGGATCATACCAATTTAACCGTTCAGAATGGATACAAAGAATTTTTAACTAGACTAAAAGGTTTAGGTTTTAAAGGATGGAGATGGGATGTAGCGAAAGGTTTTTCTGCATCATATTTTGGAAACTATATCAATGATAGTAAACCATATTACTCTGTAGGTGAATTTTGGGATAGTGATGTAAATGCTCTTAAAACTTGGATTAACGGGACGTATTCTGGTGGTGCAACTATTTCTGGAGCTTTTGACTTTTCTTTATATTATACTCTTTCTGGAGTTATGGTTACTAATGGAAAGCAATTTGCCTCTAATAATTATGCGTCATTAAATTGGTCAGGAAGTATGGCTGGTTTAGCAGGGCAATATGGATTCAGCGAAAAAGCAGTAACTTTCGTAGATAACCATGACACTTTTGTTCATGACTCATCTTTTCTTGGCTCTGATATTCCTAAGGCTTACGCTTATATTCTTACTCATCCAGGAATTCCATGTGTTTTTGCGCCACATTATTATGGAGGAACTTATACTAAAGATGGGATAACAAGAAACTATGGTGCAGGATATGCGACAGCAATTAATAAGTTAATGGCAATAAGGAAAACTACTGGAATAAATGCTTATAGCCATATTACCATTGATAAAGCGGAGGCTGGATTATATGCAGCTTATATCAAAAAGAGTTTCACAGATTCAGAACCAGTAGTTGCTGTTAAAATTGGTCCATATAATTGGACTCCTACTTTAGGAACAGGATGGGTGCTTTCTGCTTCTGGTACTGATTATGCAGTTTGGACTAAAACAGCTGTAAATGTTGCTCCTAATATTAATATTACCCCTGCTGTTAGTAAATATACTCAAGGAACTAATTTAACAGTAACTATTTCTTCCACTGATGATAGTGGAGTAGCTCCTGTTGTTAGGTATACATTAGATGGTTCCGATCCTACAGCTTCTTCACCTATTTATTCTTCTCCATTTGTAATTAATTCTAATACTACTGTAAAAGCGGTAGCTTTTGATAACTTAGGATTAAGTTCGGGAGTAGTTGAAAAAGCTTTTTCTTTTGAAGCTCCTCAAAATATTGTAGTGAGATTCAAACCTCCAACTACAACTCCTAATTGGCCATTGCCGAAAATTCATTATTGGAATTATTCTCCATCTAACGCACTCCCTGCTGCAAATTGGGGAACTCCTATAAATATGACGGCAGATACTGAAAATGTAGGTTGGTTTAAATATACTTTCCCGAATGTTAGCCAAGTAAGTTTCTTATTCAGAGATGGGAATTCTACTGGTACTTTAGGAGTAACCCAGACTGGTGATATTGTGAATGTAACTCAAGACTCTTGGTATGAATGGGACCCTACAAATTCTTTATTTGTGAAAAAAGTGAATTTGTCCACTGAAGATTTAGCGATGAATGCTAAAAAGGTAACTTTAGAAATTTTGCAAAATCCTGCTTTAAATGGTGTAATTCGTGTAAGATATTCTAATGCAAAAGGCGGTAACCTTTATCTTTATGATTTAAGTGGTAAAATGCTTAAAACTCAAAAAGTTTCTGCCAATTCTGGAGATGACACCATTTCAGTAAGCAATTTACAAAGTGGTAATTATTTACTGATGCTGAAATCTGACCAAGGAATGTCAGTTTCAAAAGTAATTATTAAATAAGATTACAACAATACTGTCCTAAATAAAAATTATTAAAAATAGAAACAGCCTAAATACCTATTTTACATTTAGCTTTACATTTAA
>NZ_JASMRM010000007.1:105650-142264 GCF_041431305.1 Cloacibacterium sp. Arc13 | reverse complement strand
GCAATTGGAATTTTTGAAATTTTCTTCTTTGTTGACATATTATCTAATTTTTAGTCAACTTTTTTCAGGACAAGACACATAAAAAAAAAACTCCCGAAATTTCGGGAGTTTTTGTTTTTATTTGAAATCAAATTTTTTAATGATGAGCGTGAAACAAATGATTCACTAAAGCTAGTCCAACTCCAGCAATTACTAAAAAAAGTTTTTGCCAATCCATTTTGTGATTTTTATTGCTTTCGAAAATAATTACTGATGAGATATGTAAGAAAATTCCGCCAACTAATGCCAAGAAATAAGGTTGCCAATTTGGATTAAAATAATCACCAAAAACCATTCCTAATGGTGATGCTAATGCAAATAAGGCAATGATAAACCAAGAAAAAATATTATTTTTTTCTCTCAATAAAAATGTTCCGAGAATAAATGAAATTGGTAAATTATGGAACACAATTCCCAATAAATAAGGAGAAGTTACATCTGTAATATTGGCTAAAGGAATTCCTTCTAAAAACGCATGAACAAACATTCCTGCCATCAAAGCAATAGGCAGAATATTTTTTTCTTCGTGGTGATGATGAAAATGCCCATGTTCGAAACCTTTGGTAAGACTTTCTAAAATCATTTGCAGCAAAACACCACCAATAATCCAAATTCCAATATTGTGGTCTTCTGCTTCATAGACTTCTGGAAAAACTTCGCTTACACAAACCGTAATCAAAAAACCAGCACTTAGAATCAGTAAATTTTTAGCAAATGATTGGCTCTTTCCGAAATATTTTCCCAGAAAAACACCAATGATGACGCTTAAGATCAATAGAATAATAATCATTTTCTTTGCTTTTTGGCTTTCAGCAAAATGCTTTCCGCTTTTTAAATTTTAATTTTTAACTCTGAATTGGAAAATACATCTCGGTGAAGTTTCTCTTTCAAAATCTTCTAACTGATAATTTCCCCAGATTTTTACTGCTTCAAAACCGAAACTTTCGGCGATGTTTTTTATTTCTTCTAAAGTATGTAGTTTTACTTTTTCGAAATAATGAAATTGTTCTCCTTTATCTTCAAAGAAAATATCTTTGATGACATGGTTTTGTTCTATTCTTTTTTTGATGAGAAAATCTATTCCGTCTTTGGTAACAGTAGTTTCATCAACCAAAGTATTTTTTACAAATTTTTCATTGAGAAAATCCAAAACGAAAATTCCATCGTTCTGTAAAACATTTTTCACCGAAGAAAACACTTTTCTGTCATCTTCATCATCATCAAAATATCCAAAACTGGTGAATAAATTGAAAACTGCATTTACTTTTTCAGAAGAAACATTGGGATAAAGTTCGTTTCTCATGTCGTGAACTTCAAATGTCAATTTTGGAGTTTCATCAGCCGAAGTTTCAAACTGTTTATTGTGTTCTATGCTTTCTTCGGACAAATCTACTCCTAAAACTTCATAGCCTAATTGTTGCAAAAAAACAGAATGTCTGCCTTTGCCACAAGCTAAATCAATGATTTTAGAATCTTTAGAAAGTTGTAAATCTTGGGTAAGATTTCTAATGAAATTTTCTGCTTCTACAAAATCTCTGTCTTTGTAGAGAATATGATAATAAGGCGTGTTAAACCATTCTTTGAACCAACTCATATTGCAAATTTATCAAAAACTTTATCATTTACTAGAAAAAAAATCCAACGAAAGGCTTCGCTGGAATTTTTATATCAGATTTTATTTAATATTTTTCTTAATTCTCATGAACCAATTGCAAGTATTTCTTTTTAGTTTCTTCGTCTAAGAATGAATACTCAAATGAATTACTCACCAATGTTTTTACATCTTCTAAAGATAGGTTTAGCGCTTCAATAATTTCGGTGTAATTTTTAGTAATATAACCTCCAAAATAAGCCGGATCATCAGAATTTACGGTTGCTTTTATTCCTAAATCAAGCATTTTTTTAATCGGATGCTGTTTCAAATCATCTACCACTCGAAGAGCAGTGTTAGAAAGCGGACAAACCGTTAAAGCCATTTTGTTTTCCACTAAATAATTCACCAATTTTTCATCCGTTAAACTATTATTTCCGTGGTCTATTCTGTCGATTTTCAATAAATCTAGCGCTTCCCAAACATATTCTGCAGGTCCTTCTTCACCAGCGTGAGCTACAATTTTATAACCTTCTTTCACTGAAGCCGCAAAAACTTTTTGGAATTTAGAAGGTGGATTTCCTTTCTCCGAAGAATCTAATCCTACCGCTTTAATTAAATGTTTATAAGGCAATGATTGCTCTAAAGTTTCGAAAGCGTCTTCTTCTGATAAATGTCTTAAATAGCTCATAATCAAATAAGAAGTAATCCCGAAATTTTTCTCTGCATCATCTTGAGCTCTCTTAATTCCAGAAATTACGGTTTCAAAAGAAACACCTCTTTTGGTATGGGTTTGAGGATCAAACATAATTTCGGTGTGCACTACGTTTTCTTCTGCACAATGCTTGAAATAAGCCATTGTCAAATCATAGAAATCTTGTTCGAAGAGCAAAACACTTGCTCCTGCGTAATAAATATCTAGAAAATCTTGAAGACAGTTAAATTGATACGCTTTTTTTACTTCTTCCACACTGTTGTAGGGAATTTTAACCTGATTTCTTTGAGCAATTTCAAACATCAATTCTGGTTCGAAAGTTCCTTCGATGTGCAAGTGTAATTCTGCTTTTGGAACTTTTTTAATATAAGAGATAATATCCATACTTTAATTTTTTAAACATCAATCAAAGGTAGGGATAAAAATTTTAGAATCCGAAGAAGTGTCAAAAATCATTTTTGATGAAAATGTTTCGGGAATGCATCTTCTGGTTTCATTTTCAATACATTGAGCTTAACCCAAGATTCTAAAAATCCGTAACCGTAAGAAAACATCTGAATGTAAGTGGTAATAATTGCTTGTGCAGCAATCGCAATATTTTTAGTCAAATACAAAGCATGTAGAAAAATCACCAAAGTATAAAAACCGTAACATGTCAAAACAAAACCTTTTTGTAAAAGGAAATATTCTAAAATTCCTGCAACATAACCCAATAAAAACAATGTAGGGAACCAAAAAGTTGGTTTTACATAATCAGGATGTCTCTGGTTCAGAATTGGTCTTGCACAGCCAAATTGATACACTTGTTTAGAGAATTTTCCTAAATCTGTTCTGCGTTTGTGATAAACGCCAATATCGTCAAAGAAAGCAGTTTGGTAACCGTTTTCCCAAATCGTCATCGATAAATCTGGATCTTCGCCGATTCGCATTTCAGAGAAACCTCCAATTTTTAGGAAAATTTCTTTGTTTACACCCATGTTAAAGCTTCTTGGCTGAAATCTAGTCACAGCTTTTTTACTTCCTCTAATTCCGCCAGTAGTAAAAACTGAAGTCATAGAGTAGGAGATGGCTTTTTGTAAAAGATTGAAACCTTTGTGCGCTTTATCAGCGCCACCAAAAGCTACGCAATCTGTTTTTTCTAGATTTTTTTTGATATTTTCTATGTAATCTTTTTCTACAATGACATCAGAATCTACGAAAACCAACCAATCATTTTTAGCGCGATTTGCTCCGTAATTTCTAGATAAACCAGGTCCAGAATTCGGTTTTTTGAAATATTGAATATTCAACATTTCTTTAAAAGTTTCCACAGTAGGCAATAAATCCAGGAACGAACCATCATCTACAATGATGACTTCAAAATCTTTATCGGTTTGAGCAATAAGAGAGTTCAAAAGCTCGAATAATTCGTCTTTTCTATTGAAAATTGCGACTACAATGGAAATGGTTTTTTGCATTCAACAAAAATAGTGGTTTCAAACGTATTTGAATAAATTTAGACCAAGAAATTCTATAAATTTGCAAAATGAATATCCCTGCATCAAGCATTCAACATACTAACTTTTCTATCAATTGCAATGGTAGATTAGTAGATTTAAACACTCCCAAAATTATGGGAATTCTTAATCTTACTCCAGATTCTTTTTCGGATGGTGGAAAGTTTAACAACGAAAAATCAGCACTTCTTCATGCCGAAAAATTGCTTAAAGATGGAGCAGATTTCATAGACATTGGAGCGCAATCTACTCGTCCGAATGCAGAATATCTCTCTGCGGAAGAAGAAATAAGAAGAATTGGTAATGTTATTTCTTTAATTAAAAAAGAATTTACAGAAGCTTTAATTTCTATTGATACTTTTTATGCAGACGTAGTGAAATTCGGATATAACGAAGGAATGGATGTGGTGAATGATATTTCTGGAGGAGATTTTGATGAAAATTTGTTGCCAACAGTTGCCGAAACTGGACTGCCGTATATTTTGATGCACAGCAATACTTCTTATGCTACCATGCACGAAAAAATTCACTACGATGATATTACCATGAGTGTGAATTATTATTTTTCGGAAAAAGTAAATCAGTTACAAAAATTGGGAATTCATGATATTATTTTAGACCCAGGTTTTGGTTTTGGAAAAACGGTGGAAGATCAGTATAAAATGATTGAAGAAGTAGAGCATTTAGGTTTTGGAAGATTTCCACTTTTGATAGGGATTTCTAGAAAATCTTTCATTTATAAACCGCTGAATAAAAAACCGCTTGAAATTGGCGAAGAAACTCAAAAGCTTCACAGAAAAGTTCTAGAAAAAGGTGCAAAAATTTTGAGAGTTCATGATGTAGCTGAAACGAAAGTTTTAATTGATGAATTCAAATAAAAAGAGCAGTAATTACTGCTCTTTTATTTTATCTTTCTAGTTTAAAATCTGGAATTAATTTTGGTCTTTCTGGTTCATTGGCTACTTTCCAAGAAGTTCTGTACATCCATTCCGTCATTTTATATAATTTTTTGAAATTGATGTTTTCAGATTCATCTTGTGGAGTGTGGTATTGATGGTGGAGAACACTGGTGAAAAATAATGCAGGAATTCCTGCTTTAGCATAAGGAAGATGGTCGCTTCTGAAATAAAAATATTCTGGATGTTCTGGTAAATCCCAAGCTTTTAGAAATTTGAATTTCGTACTTTCGTTATTTGCGTCAAGAGCCATTTTTACCAATTCTTCAGAATTTTTATGAGGAGCTTCGCTACCCAAAAGCGCCGCTTCATTATTATCATTTCTTCCAATCATATCTCCGTTTAGCACAGCAACAATACTTTCTTTTGGGACAACTGGATGTGCAGCATGCCAACGAGAACCTAGCAATCCTCTTTCTTCAGCGCCGTGAATCAAGAATAAAATACTGCGTTTAGATGGCTGTTTGTTATAAGCTCTTGCCATTGCCAACATTGCTACGCAAGTACTTGCATTATCATCTGCACCATTGTAAATCGTGTCATTTTTTACAGGATGACGAATGCCATCATGATCTTGATGTCCGCTCAAAAGAACATATTCTTTTTTCAATTGAGGGTCTGTTCCTTCAATTTTTCCGATGATGTTTACTGACGGATATTTATAGGTTTCGGTTTGGATGTTTAATGTAATTTCAGGATTGTTTTTTACCCAATTTTCGTTTTCTTGCTTAATCCAAAAAACAGGAATTCCTACATCTACTTTTTCTCTCAGTCCTTCTACACCGTAAGTTCCTCTGGTCATTTGTGGTAAAACTTCTACCCAACTTTTATCTGAAATATCATCTGTGATGAAAATAATTCCTTTTGCGCCAAGTTGAGAAATGGTTTTGTAATATTTAGTTCTGATGAAACCAGGATATCTTCTTTCGAAAAGCGTCATTTCTTTAGAAACGTTGAGGTCTGAAGCTTTCAGGGCGACTACTTTTCCTGCGATATTTTTAGAAGCCAAATCCTGAGGTTCTATTTTTCCTAAAAATAAAACTGGAGCGGTAAAATTATTATCGGTAACATCTTGTACCAAAATATCTTTCCAAATTTTGAGGGTTTTATCTCCAATTTTTACAGAACTCTGCGGTGAAACTTGATGGCGATACATGTCAAAAAACTGGAAAAAAGTTCCGTTATCACCAGCTGGTTTCATCCCAGTAGCTTTCATTTTGTCGGCAAACCACATCGAAACTTTCAGTTCGTCTAAAGTTCCTGCTTCTCTTCCCCAGAATTGGTCTGCCGCCATTTGGTACATGTCTGTTCTTAAATCTTTTTCTGTAATGGCAGAAACCAAAGGTTTTTTGTAAGATTGAGCGTTGAAAAGATTAAGCGATAGAATACTTAATACTAGAAAGGATTTTTTTAAATTCATAACCGAAAGTTTTCACGAATTTAGAGAATTAATTTTGAATTTACATTCCGTAGGAATGATATATGTGTAGAAAATAAATGGTAAAAAAAAATGGGCGCTCCGTAGGAGCGCTATCTTTTTAATTCAAATTAGAGATTTTATCTGCGTATTCTTTGGCAAAGGTTTTTCGGTCTTCTTCTAATTTTTCTAAATTTGGGGGAAGAATGTAATTGAAAAGTATTTTTTCTTCTTCGTCTAAAAAGATGATTTCTTTTTCTTCTCCGTCTATCATTTGTGAGAAAATTTCCCACATAGAAGTGTCTTTCAGTTTTATAAATTCAAAAAAATCTTTGGCTTTTATTTGGATAACTTTCATTTTGGGTAAAATCTTAAATTTTTGGTAAAAATAGTGAATTTGTAACGAAGTCTTGCAATAAGGATGGAAGTGTAAATCCCGCAGTCTCGTCTGAAAGACGAGACGAGGAATTGCAACGGACAGCCTGGTTTTGCAAATTTTTGAAATGGATTTTGCGGTGGAAAATTTGCGAAAATTGCCATAAAAAAATAAAAAGAACGCACTAAAAAGCACGTTCTCTATATTTAAAAAATTTCGGAAAATTTTATTTTTTCTCTAAAACTTCGTCTACCATTCCGTATTCTTTGGCTTCGTAAGAAGTCATCCAATAATCACGGTCTGACGCTTTTTCTACCCATTCGTAAGACTGACCAGAATGTGCAGAAATAATGTCATACAACTCTTTTTTAAGTTTTAGCATCTCTCTTAGGTTGATTTCCATATCACTTGCCACACCTTGAGCGCCACCACTTGGTTGGTGAATCATCACTCTAGAATGTTTAAGCGCAGAACGTTTTCCTTTTTCACCAGCAACTAATAAAACAGCGCCCATACTTGCAGCCATACCTGTACAAATAGTAGCAACATCTGGTTTGATGATTTGCATGGTGTCATAAATTCCTAATCCCGCGTAAACGCTTCCACCAGGAGAATTGATGTAAATCTGAATGTCTTTAGAAGGGTCTGAACTTTCTAAAAATAATAACTGAGCGGTTACAATATTGGCAACTTGGTCATCAATCCCTGTTCCTAAGAAGATGATTCTATCCATCATGAGACGAGAAAAAACGTCCATTTGAGCTACGTTCATTCTACGTTCTTCCATAATGTAAGGCGTAAGATTGGTTGGGTTAAAAATTCCCATGTATTGGTCAGTTGCTAATCCGCTATTTCCTAAATGTTTTACAGAGAAATCTCTGAATTCTTTTTTTATGTCCATAAATTTGTTATTCGTTTAAATATTGTCTAACTTCTTTTTCTAAAACAGGTAAATACTGTGTAATAATAGACCAAATCAATTCATCTGAGACTTGATCATATCCATGAATTATTCTATTTCTTACACTTATAATTTTTCTTTTATCAGTAATTTCTAAATTTTCATCTTTTTTAGAAATTCTATTTACTGCTTCTCCTATTATTTCTAAATTTCTTTCAACAGCACGTTTGGTTTTAACGTCTGAAGAATAATCTTGAAAATTGGTTTCTTCAAAATCTACAAAACTCTCAATTTCTAAAATTGAATTTAGAATATCAAAGAGCCAAACTTGTATTTCCTTATCCATATATTAACTGCTTTTGATGATTAACTACTTCAAGAAAATATGGGTTTTTAATGGATTTTTCTTCCAATAGATCTATTTCTCTTTTCAATATTTCTTCTAATGAAAATTTTAAATCAAAATAATTGTCTGCATATTTTGATAAATCTAATTGATGGAATTTTACGATAAAATCTATATCACTATTGTCATTAAATTTTTCTGTAAGAATAGAACCAAATACATATAATTTTTCAACATTGTATTTTTTACAAAGTTGAGCGATTGCATTTTGATGTATTTGTATTTTCTTCATACTTCTTTTTATTCAAAGTCTGTTCCTTTTTACAAATTTAGCCAAAGTGTCACAAAATTCTAAATAAATTTTCGTCTATTTTGTTTTTAAGTTTTGTGAGGTTGATGATTTTTAAATAAGTTTCTGCTGAATTTTCCTCTGAAATTTGGTGTTTTAAATCGTTAATGATTTTTACTACAAATTCTCTTTTGTGTCTTATGATGACATCTTTTACAATTTTGTCTACCAATTCTTCTTCTTTGCTGAAGTAGATATTATGTTTTTCCCAATTGCTGGTTTCATGAGCGTTAATTAATGCGTCTGCAGTTTTTGTCACCACTTCTTCATCCATGAAAGTTTTGAAAAAATCACTAGAACGAAGTTCATTTTGCTGAATTCCCAATTTTATTTCTTCAATAATCTTTTGATTCAAAGGAGAAATCGGTTGATATTGGTCTTCTTCTAAGTGATTGATAATTTCTTCAATAACGGTAGTTTCGTAATTTTCGTTGTCTGGCGTTTTTCTGAAAAGTTTAAATTGGCCAAATTTCAACATGAGTTCTACCAATTTTTCTTCTAGAACCAAAAGAGGATTGATGGTTTCTGTAAATTCATGAACTTTTTCAAGTTTTACTACGTTTGCTTCTCTTTTTTCGGCAGGTTTTTGCTGTTGAACAACTTGTTTCTGAACGCCCAGTTCATTAAAAAGCGATTGCTCTGAAAGTCCAAATTGGGTAGAAACTTGTTTTAGGTAAACCTCTTGTTTTAAAGCATTAGAAACGAAACCAATAGATTTTACAATATCTCTAATCGCTTCCGCTTTTTTGATAGGGTCGTTATTGGCTTCTTTTAAAAGAATTTCGGCTTTGAAATCAATGAAATCTTTTGCTTTATTTTTAATGAAATCTTCTACAAAATCTCTAGGATTTTTTCTGGCAAAACTATCAGGGTCATCGCCATCAGGAAATAATACCACACGAATATTCATGCCCTCAGAAAGCAACATGTCTATACTTCTGAAACTGGCTTTAATTCCTGCAGCATCTCCGTCAAAAAGTATGGTTACGTTTTCGGTGAGACGTTTGATGAGTTTAATTTGTTCCGTTGTAAGCGCTGTTCCCGAACTTGCTACTACGTTTTCTATTCCGCTTTGGTGAAGCGAAATCACATCCATATAACCTTCTACTAACAAACATAAATTTTCTCTGGAAATGGCTTGTTTGCTTTGGTTTAAGCCATAGAGAACATTAGATTTATGGTAAATTTCGGTTTCCGGAGAATTGAGATATTTGGCAGTTTTTACATTTGACTTCAGAATTCTCGCTCCGAAACCTAAAACTCTTCCCGAAAAACTATGAATAGGGAAAATAACACGCTCACGGAATCGGTCAATTCCTGATGGAGAATTTTCCGGGAAAATAGAAATTCCAGATTTTTCTAAAATTTCTTTTTCATAACCTTTTGCTAAAGCGTATTCTGTAAAAGCATTTTTCTTTTCTGGAGAATAGCCTAATTGAAATTTTTTGATGATGTCATCATGCAGTTCACGTTCCTTGAAATAGGAGAGTGCAATGGTTTTTCCTTCTTCGGTTTCCCAAAGATTTTCTTGGAAAAAAGTATTGGCAACTTCATGAATTTTGTAAAGAATTTCTCTTTCGGATTGAGCTTTTTTCTGCTCTTCCGAATATTCTACTTGGTCTTCTTCTATTTCTATGCCGTACTTTTTGGCAGCATGTCTCAGCGCTTCAGGATAGGTAAATCCTTCGATTTCCATGAGGAAAGTGATGGCAGTTCCACCTTTTCCAGAGGAGAAGTCCTTCCAAATTTGTTTGCTGGGAGAAACCACAAAACTCGGCGTTTTTTCTTCATGAAACGGACTCAAGCCCTTGAAATTAGTGCCTGCACGTTTTAACTGAACATATTCGCCGATAATTTCTTCTACTCGAATCGTAGAGAAAATTTTATCGATGGTCTTTTGAGAAATCATTTTGTAAAATTACAAAAATAAGTTAAGCTTTTTTAATGGCATTTCGTTGATTTTTTTAGAATTCTTTAACAGATGTTTTTGTTTTTAAATATTATCTTTGTCGTCATATAAATTAACTGAATGGAATTATTACAATTTATCCTAGATTTTTTAGGAAATCCCTTATTAGTGCTTACCGAGATTATTAGAGACTATGGCATTTACATTTACTTATTTTTATTTTTAGTGATTTTCGTAGAAACTGGTGTGGTAGTAATGCCATTTTTACCGGGAGATTCTCTACTTTTTGCAGTGGGTTTAATTGCTTCTACAACAGGTCAAATAGATATTTATACGATTATACCTTTATTAGTTTTAGCAGCACTTTTAGGAGATAACTTGAATTACTTTATAGGGAAAAAATTTGGGGATTTTATTCAGTCTAAAGAAAGAATACTCTTTTTAAAGAAATCTCACATAGAAGACACTGAGAAATATTTTGCTGAAAACGGCGGGAAAACAGTTATTCTAGCAAGATTTATCCCAATTGTGAGAACGATTGCTCCTTTCGTAGCTGGAGCGGGAGAAATGAAATATAAAACTTATTTATTGTACTGTATTACAGGTGCTTTTATTTGGGTTAGTTCTATTACCTTGCTTGGATATTTTCTAGGAAATATCGAGTGGGTGAAATTAAATTTTGAAAAATTTGTTTTAGGAATTGTGTTTATTTCAGTTTTACCTATTATCTTTAAAGCAATTAAAAGAAAATAGCATAGATGTTAGAAAGCATTTGGAGTTTCCTCTTAGATTTTGTTTCCAAGCCTGATCAGGTACTTTTAGCGATTATTGAAAAGTATCATAATTGGGTGTATGTTTTCTTGTTCTTAATCATTTTTGCGGAAACAGGTCTTATCATTGCTTCTTTTCTCATGCCATTTTTACCTGGTGATGCATTGATATTTACCATTGGTTTATTGGCTCAAGAAGGTTCTCTTAATATTTATTTGGTGATTCCTTTGCTTATTTTCGCGGCAATTTTAGGAGATAATGTAAACTATTACGTGGGAAAACGCTTTGGTGAGTATATCATGAACAGCGAAAAAGATTTTTTCATTAAGAAAAAACATCTAGAAAAAGCCAAAGATTTTTTTGATAAAAACGGAAAGAACTCTATCATCATTGCCCGATTTGTTCCAGTAATTAGAACAATCGTTCCCTTTTTATGTGGTTCTACCAAAGTGAAATATTCTACTTTTCTAAGTTTTAGTATGATTGGAGCTGTTCTTTGGGTTGGTGTAATCGGTTTGCTCGGGTATAATCTAGGGAAAATAGAATGGGTGAAAGAAAATTTAGATTTAATGATTTGGGGAATTATTATTTTGGCAAATATTCCGCTCATCAAACAAATATTTTTTTCAAAGAAAAAGGAAGTTTAATAATTTAAACTTCCTTTTTTTTATCTAGTCATTCCTTTTAATAATCCCGAAATAATAGCTTGTTTAGGAGTTGCAGAACCATTAGGATTGATGAGGGTTTTAGGAATTTGATACGGATTAACTGTAAATCTTGAATTAAGTTGATTCAAATTTTTTTGGATGTCGTTCCCTTCATTTTGAGTTTCTTTAAAAAACATAGGTTTGTTAACAATAGGATTTGCTATTTTTAAAGAATATACTTTTGCGTTTTCAACTTTTGTAGAATCTAAAATTTGAGCTTTAGAAACAAATGAAATTGCTAACAATAATGGTAAATACAATTTTTTCATCTTTCTTTAATTTGTTACTAAATTAGAAAATAATTCTCACAAACAATTGTTTTTCAGAAGAAATCTTATAAATCAAAATCATCATCAGAAACCGCAGTTCCTTCATTCATTAAAAATGCTTTCAAAAATGGAGTAAGATTTCCGTTCATTACACCATCTACATCAGAAGTTTCATAGCCAGAACGAACATCTTTCACCAATTTATACGGGTGCATCACATAGTTTCTAATTTGGCTTCCCCATTCAATTTTCATTTTATTGGCTTCGATTTCGTTTCTAGCTTTCATTCTTTCTTCCAATTCCATTTCGTAGAGACGAGATTTCAAAAGTTGCATTGCTTTCTCTTTGTTTTGAAGCTGAGAACGAGATTCAGAATTTTCAATAATAATTCCAGTAGGAGCGTGACGAAGACGTACTGCAGTTTCTACTTTGTTTACGTTTTGTCCACCAGCTCCAGAAGCTCTCATAGTTTCAAAAGTTATATCTGCTGGATTAATATTAATTTCTATAGAATCATCTACCAAAGGATAAACATACACCGAAACAAAGCTGGTATGACGTTTTGCATTAGAATCAAACGGTGAAATTCTCACCAAACGATGAACTCCATTTTCTCCTTTCAAATAACCAAAAGCATATTCTCCGTCAATTTCTAAGGTTACGGTTTTTACACCAGCTACATCGCCTTCTTGATAGTTCAGTTCACGGATTTTGTAGCCTTGTTTTTCGCTCCACATTTGGTACATTCTCATCAGCATAGAAGCCCAATCGCAAGATTCTGTTCCACCAGCTCCTGCTGTAATTTGTAGAACGGCAGAAAGTTCATCACCTTCATTAGATAACATGTTTTTGAACTCTAGATTTTCAATTTTTTCAACTAATTGAGGGAATTGTTCGTCTAATTCTTTTTCAGAATCCGCATCTTCTTTGGCAAATTCTACCAAAACTTGTAAATCTTCAAACTGCGTATGAATCTCTTCATATTCTTCCACCCATTTTTTCTTAGAACGCAGTTGTTTTAGGAAACCTTCAGCTTCTTTTGGGTTGTCCCAAAATTCTGGAGCAGCCGTTTTTTCGTCATCGTTGATGATTTCTAGTTTCTTCTTTTCAATTTGAAGAAATTTATGCAAATCTTCGATGCGTTTTTGTGTATCTTTAAGTTGGTCTGTTGTAATCAAAACTAAAATCTTTAGATGTGCAAAAATAAGGTTTTATTTAGATTGTATGCCACTGTTTTTATTTTTAAATTTTCTAGTTTTGTGGAATGAAAACCCAACTCATTTTCCTTTTTACTTTTCTGTTTTTCTTTGCTCAAGCTCAATTACAAGAAAATACTTGGTACAAAGTTTCTAAAATTACAGATGGTGATACTTTTTACGTTACTTCTTCATCAGAAAAATATAAAATCAGATTAATTGGCATCGATGCACCAGAAACTAGAAACGTAGGCGTGAAAGTTCGTAAAGAATACTTCGGAACCGAAGCTAAAATTTTTGTTACTCAACTTTTGAGAAATAAAAAGGTGAAATTGACTTTTGATGTTCAAAAAACAGACAGATACGGCAGAGTTTTAGCTTATGTTTACCTCGAAAATGGCGTTTTTCTCAATCAATATTTAGTAGAAAATGGTTTTGCAGTGGTAGCTACTTTTCCACCAAATGTAAAATTTGTAGAAGTTTTTACCAAAGCTGAAAAATCTGCAAGAAATAAAAAATTAGGATTGTGGAAGTAAAGAAATATCATTCCGAAGGGGATTTTCCTCCGAAATGATACCTTTTTGTGTTTAAAATCCTGATAATCTGATTTGTAAACCAAAATTATCTTTAAACAGAGAAGTTTGATAATAACCAAGTCTATAAGAAAATCCTACATCAAATTTTCTTCCCAAAAATCTATTCCAAACCAAGCCAACTTCTTGATAATTATGATTTAAAACTTGGAAATTAAACTGATGATTTTCTGGATTTTTGAAATTTCCAATTGCCGACTTGTATTCTAATTCTATGGTAGAATAGGTTTTCCCAATTGTTTTAAATCTGAAAGGCAGGTATTGAGAAACCTGCAAACTCACAAATTTATCTGCATAGAAAGTTCCTGAAGGCATGGTTACAAATCCTAAAGTGGATGGTGTATTGATTTTTGAAGTCCAGTTTTCTGATGAACCATTGGTTTGTCCGGTAATTTCAAAATTTTTCCAAATAGGAGCGGTTCCGGAAGATATTCCACCCAAAAATTTAAGCGTTGTGGTTCCTAATTTGCTTCTGAATTGATGAATTGCCAAAGCGTCTAATCTGTGGTAATTTAGTTCGCCATCGAAGATTTTGCTTCCCATTTCATAGTTCAAGAAAAATTGGGGAAATTTCTTTTCATACGTTAATTTTCCGCCTGGTGTCATCATATTTTTATCGTTTGGAGAAAATTTCAATGATACAGTTGTGCTCACATTTTTGAAACTATTTCCTAAATTTTGGTATTGATAATCAAAAAGCGCATTCTGATTTTCGTGATTTAAACCAATTTTTGCCGTCAAACTATTAGAAACATCATACAAAAATGAAGCTCCGAATTTTTTACTTTGATAGAAATTAGCATTGTATAAATCTACTCCTAAGTCTTTCAATTTCATTGGATTGTCCCAAAGTGCGGTGCTGATTCTTCCTGCGGCAAAAACATCATCAGAATAATCTACTCTGAAAATAGAAGTTCTTTTTTCTGAAAGTTTCACATCTAAACCTGCGCCATATTTCCAAGTGTGGTCTCTAAAACCAAAGCCGAAATAAGCATCCGGCGAAAAAGTTTTACTAAATTTTTCGTTGAGTTTTGCGCCAGCTCCCAATCTTACACCTTGATATTTATCGTAATTAAAAATTTTGGTAAGGTCGAAATCCAGCATTTTATAGCGGATATTTCCCTTCAATAAATTGGTGATGAGGCTCACTCTTTTTTCAACATCTGCTTTTTTGACTAAAGTGTCTATTTTTTGATACGTTGCACTTTCTCTAGCAGATAAAGAATCGGTTCTGTATTGAGAAAGCAAGCTTCCATCTGCGTTTTTTACTTCTAAAGAATAGCCAGAAAAATCACTTTTTTGTTGAGTAATATTGGTTTCAAAATCAAAATATTGGTTTTTGACATACAGAAAATTACCAAATTTTTTGGTTTTGAACTTTTGCTTTTCGTCTTTTTTCACACTGTCTTTTTTGGCTGTTTCAAAACGAGAGTCGCCCATTTTTACTTTCAGGTTTTCAGAAACCAAAAACCATTTATTGTTAATCGGTTTCCAAATGATGGTTCCGCTTCCTTCGTTTCGTTTTTTACTGCTGGTTTCCAGTTTTTTTAAGGCATAATTTTCTGCGTCAATGTAAATTTTACCATTGTATTTTCTCGGATTTTGCTTCAATTTATTGGTGATTTCTTTGAATTTAATCACATAAGTTTTTCTATTGTCAATTTCAATAGTGTCTGAAAGATAATAACGATAAATGTTGCGATTTTCTGGACTTAACTGTCTTGGAATACGATTGAGATAAGAAATATTCAATGCCAAAGCTTCATAAATTGGATTTGGGAAACCAGACATTCTGCTGTCTAAAATATTGGTTTTGTCGCCGTATTTTTGAGAAAATTGATGTTCTGTAGCTTTTTCCCAAAGAAAAAACTGACTTTCCTTGGTCGCATTTACGAAATCTTCGCCCAGAAGTGAATCTTTCTTTTCTTTGTCTTTTTGTTTGAACGTTCTTTTCTCAATTTTTGCCAAAGAATCTGTTCTTTTGGCGAGAAAATTTTGATAATCTGCGATAGAATCTTGGTCTACATCAATCGAAATTTTACTGTATGATTTAAATAGATAAGAATCTAACGCTTGTGGACTGTTTTTTTTGTAATTTTTATTGAATTCGTCTAGAATTTTCAGAGCTTTTGCGTCGCTTTTATCCGTGAGAATAACTTTGTCTATATTTCCAGTTTTTTCTTTACTTGGGGTTAAAGAAACTTTCATCTCTTTTTGTACGCTCACTTCTTTATCTTCAAAATTATTGGCAAAAATTTCCACCTTTTTACATTTGGTTTTGAAGGTTAATTTCCCATTTGCATCAGTTTTTCCAAGCAAATCATCATCACAATACACAGCAGCATTGTACACCGCTTTTTGATTTTTAGCATTGATAACTTGAAGTTGATTTTGAGAAAAATATAAAGTAAAAAAAAGTAAAAATAGCGCCGATAAAGTTTGTTTCATTTGGTTTTTTCTAATAAGACAAAACTATGGATTAAAATGTTACACAAACGCTCCTAAAATCACAAATTTTTATTAAAAAACCCTCTCAATTTTCTTGAAAGGGTTAAAATATTTTAAATTTTTGTAAAATTAAATTTCCATTGCTTTATTCAAAGCATTTTCAATTCCTGCAAGGTTTTTTCCACCGGCAGTTGCGAAACCAGGGTTTCCACCACCACCACCTTGGATTTCTTTTGCGAGTTCTTTTACAATGTTTCCAGCGTGATAATTTGCTTCTAAATCTGCAGAAACACCCACAGTAATCATAGGTTTTTCGCCTGCGTCAGAAATGACAATCGTTACAGAATTTGGAATTTCTTTTTTCAATTGGAAGACAATATCTTTTACAGAACCAGCGTCAAGAGAAGTGCGTTTTACCAATAATTGCTTGTCGCCTTTTTGTACGAAAGCGTTTTTCCAATCGTTAATTTCGCCTTTTGCTTTTTCTTTTTTCAAAGCATCTATTTCAGATTTTAGAGCTGCGTTTTCTTCTAACAATTTTTCGATAGATTTTACTAAATCTTTAGATTTTAACAATACAGAAATTTCTTTCAGTTGGTTTTCTAAATTTTTGAAATATTCTGTTGCTTTATCACCAGAAATTGCTTCTATTCTTCTAATTCCAGCAGCAGTAGAACTTTCTGCAACCAATTTGAAATGCCCAATTTCGCCAGTAGATTTTACGTGAGTTCCACCACATAATTCTCTAGAACTGCCAAACTGAATCATTCTTACATTGTCACCATATTTTTCTCCGAAAAGTGCCATCGCTCCTTTGTCTAACGCTTCCTGAATCGGGATATTTCTGAATTCTTGTAACGGGATATTTTCCTTGATTTTAGCATTAACTTTTTCTTCCACCAAAGCCAATTCTTCTTCGTTCATTTTAGAAAAATGCGAGAAGTCAAAACGCAAATATTCTGGACCTACATAAGAACCTTTTTGCTCTACGTGAGTTCCTAAAACGTCTCTCAAAGCTTCGTGCAACAAGTGTGTTACAGAGTGATTTGCTTGAGTGTTTTTTCTGTCTGCGGTGTTTACTTCTGCGTAGAAAATCGCTCCTGCATCTTTTGGCAATTCTTTCACCAAAGAAATGATGAGGTTATTTTCTTTTTTAGTTTCTAAAACTTCTAAAATTTCAGTAGAATTTTCTCTGTCAAAAGCAGCAGGATTAGAAAGGTCAAAACCTTCTGCATAACTTGGGATAAGAATTCCTTTGTCACCAACCTGACCACCACCTTCAGGATAGAAAGGCGTTTTATTCAGTACAATTTGGAAGAATTCTCCATCTTTATTTTCTACTTTTCTATATCTTGTAATGTAAGTTTCAGAAGAAGTTTGGTCATAACCTACGAAAGTTTCTGGCTTTTCTTCTAAAATTACCCAGTCATAAACTTTTTGCGCAGATGATTTTTTAGAACGTTCTTTTTGCTTGCGCATTTCCTCCTTAAAACCTTCTTTATCAATAGTCAATCCTTTTTCTTCGGCAATAATTCTTGTCAAATCATCAGGGAAGCCATAAGTATCATATAATTCAAAAACTTCTGCACTAGGTAATACTTTTTTTGTTTCAGAAATAGTTTGTTGAATCAATTTTTCAACTCTAATCAAACCACTTTCGATGGTTTTTAAGAAAGAATTTTCTTCTTCTTTAATCACTTCGGTCACCAATTTTTCTTGCTTCACAATTTCTGGGAAGAAAGCGCCCATTTGATTTTTTAGCACAGCCACCAATTCATATAAGAAAGGTTCTTTCATATCTAAAAATCTGTAAGAATACGAAATCGCTCTTCTCAAAATTCTACGAATTACGTAACCAGCACCACCATTAGAAGGCAACTGACCGTCCGCAATGGCAAAAGCAACCGCACGAATATGGTCTACCACAACTCTAATCGCAATATCTTTTTCGTTTTCTAAAATTCCTTCATATTTTTTGCCAGAAAGTTCTTCTACTTTTGCAATCAGCGGAGTGAAAACATCGGTGTCATAATTAGATTTTTTACCTTGCAACGCCATGCAAAGTCTCTCAAATCCCATTCCTGTATCTACATGTTGCGCAGGAAGTTTTTCTAGAGTTCCATCAGCTTTTCTGTTGAACTCCATGAATACGTTATTCCAAATTTCTACAACTTGAGGATGATCTTGGTTAATCAACTGAACTCCTGGAGTTTTTGCTTTTTCTTCTTCAGAACGTAGGTCTACGTGAATTTCAGAACACGGTCCACAAGGTCCAGATTCGCCCATTTCCCAAAAATTATCTTTCTTATTTCCATTGATAATTCTGTCTTCTGAAATGTGTGCTTTCCAGAAATCATAAGCAGCTTGGTCGCGCTCTAAATTTTCTGAAGCGTCACCTTCAAAAATGGTTACATATAAGTTTTCTTTTGGAATTTTATAAACTTCGGTCAATAATTCCCAAGCAAAATCGATGGCTTCTTTTTTGAAATAATCTCCAAAACTCCAATTTCCCAACATTTCGAACATGGTGTGGTGATACGTATCACGACCTACATCATCTAAATCATTGTGTTTACCAGAAACTCTCAAACATTTTTGAGTATCGGCAATTCTAGGTGCTTTTGGTTCTTTGTAGCCAAGGAAATAGTCCTTAAACTGTGTCATTCCAGAGTTGGAAAACATCAGAGTAGGGTCATCTTTCAGCACAATTGGAGCAGAAGGAACAATTAAGTGTCCTTTGCTTTTGAAAAAATCTAAAAACTGTTGGCGTATTTCTTGTGAAGTCATATTGATAATGCTTTCTATATATGTTTTTGTAAAAACGCAAATTTAATGATTTTGAACATGATGTGGAAATAAAAAAACGCTCAAATTCATTTGAGCGTTTCTAAAAATTTATTTCTCCAAAAGCAAACTGCACCATTCTTCGCGCTGTTGTTTGTTTTTGAGTTTAAGCCCTTGTTCTGTGCAAACTTCCAAAATATCTGCTACATCAAAGAAACATAAGCCAGAAAGCAATAATTCGCTGCCTTCATTCATGTCTTTCACATAAGTTGGGATGTCTGAAATCAAGATATTTCTGTTGATATTTGCTAAAATAATATCAAATTTTTCTTTTCCTAAATTTTCGGCAGTTCCCAGTTCTATTCTGAGTTCTACATTGTTTCTCTCGGCATTTTCTTTAGAATTTTCAACTGACCATTCATCAATGTCAATTGCCAAAACATCTTTTGCGCCTTTCATTTTGGCATAAATTGCTAAAACGGAAGTTCCGCAACCCATATCCAAAACTTTTTTGTCTTTGAAATCCATTTCCAGCATTTGCTGAATCATGAGATGCGTAGTTGGATGGTGTCCCGTTCCGAAAGACATTTTCGGCTGAATGATGATTTCTTCCATCGCAGGATTGGGTTCGTGGAATTCTGCACGAATTAAAACCTTATCTTCTACATTAATCGGGGAGAAGTTTTTTTCCCATTCTTCGTTCCAGTTGATGTTCGGCATTTCTTGGAAAGTGTAAGAAATTTTCACATTTTCATTGTTGAAAATTTCTAAATTTTTGAAATTCTCTTCATTCACTAAATCTGTTGGAATGTAAGCTAGAATGCCTTCTAATTCTTCAGTGAAACTGTCAAAACCTATTTCAATAAGTTCTGCCATTAAGATTTCATTCCAAGGTTCTAGAGGTTGTATTTTGAAGTTAAATTCTGTATAGTTGTTCATTTGATAATTGTTTCGAGTTACAAGATTCGGGTTACGAGATTTGCAAATTTACGGAAATTGTTTCACGTAATGGAGCAAAGTTTTTCGTAAAAAGAATGAAAGTATTATTTATAAATATTGATTAAATTCAAAATATTAATTCTACTATTTATAAATTTTCATAGAAGTTTGATATGTCAACTGGCAGTTTAATATTTATTATATTATTTGTTTCTTGTAAAGCTATAACAGTACCAACTGAAAGTGATTCAGTTTTCAATAATGCAATGTTGTCAAGCGAATTAATTTTATTAAGAATTAAATTAATAGTATTCCAGTCATTTTTAATAAGATTACTTTTTTTAATAAGATTACTTTTTTTAATAATTTTTAAAATTTTATCAAATGAATTATTATCTAATTCAACACAATAATATGTTTTTTGGTTATCAATGAAATTTATATTTATACAGTTTAAAAAATATTTTTTATTATCTGATAAAATTATTGACGTAATAACATTATCATACCAGTCAATTATATATAGATTATCTATTTTCATTTAAAAAATTGAAATTTTAACAAAATTAATGAAATTTTTTGGCGCGAGCGAAGCGAGCGTCGATTGTTTTCAAAGAAGAGAACGTTTTCTGTTCCAGTTTTTTGTCATTCCGTAGGAATCTAAATTATCAATATAAAAATAGGTATAGATTCCTACGGAATGACAAACATTGTTGTTGATTTTTGAAGATTAATTTAAAGCAAAATTTTAAAATAAGTGAAAAGAAAAACTGTCCGTGAATTTTAGCCACGACTGTAGCATTGTTTGAGCTCTTTTAAAATTTTTTTGAGAAAAATTTTTAAAAAGCGAGTGCGAAAAGCGTGTCTGAAAGTGAAAAAATTCCAAAACGTGTGCTACAAAAAAAGCCGAGAATAAATTCCCGACTTTTACTTTTTACTTGGCTATTTTTACTTAGCTCTTATTGATTAAAACCTTCAATAATTTTAGAAAAATCTTCTAATTTAAGAGCAGCTCCACCAATTAGACCACCGTCAATATCTGGTTGAGAGAAAATTTCCTTCGCATTGTCTGGTTTTACAGAACCTCCGTAAAGAATAGAGATTTCATCAGCAACTTCTTGTCCGTATTTTGCAGCGATTAAACTTCTGATGTGTGCGTGAATTTCTTGCGCTTGTTCTGGAGAAGCTGTTTCGCCAGTTCCGATTGCCCAAACTGGTTCGTAAGCAATTACCACTTTTTTAATTTCTTCCGCAGTAAGCGTGAAAAGAGCAGTTTCAGTTTGGTTTTTCACGACTTCAAGGTGTTGACCAGCTTTTCTTTGTTCAAGAGTTTCTCCGTTACAATAAATTGGAGTTAATCCTTTATCTAAAGCCAATTTCACTTTTCTGTTGCAGTGAGAATCAGTTTCACCATGATATTGTCTTCTTTCGCTGTGACCAATGATAGAACCGTCTGCTTCGATAGATTGTAACATATCTGCAGAAATTTCACCTGTGTAAGCGCCACTTTCGTATTCGCTCATGTCTTGTGAAAAAACACCAACTTCGTTATTTTCGAAAATATCTCTTGCCATCATTAAGTACAATGAAGGCGGTGCAATCCACACTTCGCAATTGGTAGTGTTTGCTTTTTTATAATCTAATAATTGAGCCATTAATTGTTGAGCATCAATCACATTTTTGTTCATTTTCCAGTTTCCTGCTACAATGTTTTTTCTCATTTCTATAAAGTATTGAGGTTAAATTTTAAATTTTTACAAATTTCTGAATTTTTAAAGATTTACAGAAATTTGAGGGTATGAATTGAATCAGTTTTAATGAATTTCTTTCGTAGATTTTATTGATTTTCGGAGATTTACTTAAAATAAATCTAGAATCTAATTACCAACTACCAATTACCAATTACTAATTACCAATTACATTTTCCAAATGGTTTTCATCAAAGAGTAGAAGTCATGCTCTCTGTCTGAAACAGTTGCGTCTGCTTTGATGAGTTTTTTTGCAAATTGTTTAAATTCTTTACGTTCTTTTTCGGTAGAATCGTCTAGGAAACAATGTGCTTGAAACTCAAAATGGTCTTTCCAATCGCTAGGTTGAAGCGCAGAAATCACTTCTAACTCGTTATCCAAATTCACATGGAACGGAAATTCTTCTTCTAGATATTCTCTGATGACTTGTTCTTCGCCTGCATGAAATTTATAATCTACAGCCGAAAGAATCATCAATAAATGATATCCTGCGATGGATTTGTTGGTTTTTCTCATTTTATTTTTATTTATTTTTTTTTCACGCAAAGTCGCTAATTTTTTCGCAATGAGCGCAAAGTTTTTTATTTATTTGAAATTTTCTTTTTTAAAATCTTCAAGACTTTTTTTATCTACAATTTTACCGTTTTCTAAAACCAAAACGAAAGGATTGCTTCTTGCAATAGTTTTGATAGCTGTTGCATCCATAGTTAAATTAGGAATTGTTTTGAAAATGCCTTTTTCGGTTGTTATTCCAAAAGCATTTTCATTAGCTTTAATGTAACTTTCATATTTTAGGAAGTCTTCTTTTGAAATTTCCTTTGGTTTATAAGAGAAAATCAAATACACTTTCGGTAAATGAAGAATTTGGTCAGTAACATCATTTCCGTTTTCGTCTTCTAATTTGAATTTATCAATAGAAGATTGATAGCCTTGCTTCACCAAAACAGAAACTTCTTTCCCTTTCTGAATTTGCCAAGGCGTTCCTTCTTCCCAGTATTCTTTTTGGTTCACAAAATCATCTTGTCCTACCACTTTTTCTTCGCCAGTTTTGGTATTTTTCATGGTGTAAGAAGTTTTGTATTCTGAAGGATTAGCCGCGATTTTTTGTTTCTCAAGATTTAAATCGGTTCCAATTTTATAATCTCTGAAATCAATCAAAGGTTCGTGTGCAATTCCGTAGTAAATGATGAAAGCAGAAATTAAAATTCCAATCCCAAGGAATGGTATTTTTAGAAATCCATTTTCATTATTTAGTGTATCTGATTTTTTATTTAAAAACCAAAGAATAATTAATCCCAAAAGCAGTGCAATGTCTTTCCAAAAACTTTGCCAAGGCGTAAATTTGATGGCATCTCCGAAACATCCACAATCGGTAACTTTGTTATAATAAGCCGAATAAAACGTGAGAAATGCAAAGAAAACGCACAATGCAATTAACGAAATAAGTGTGCATTTTAGCTTCATTTTCAACAAAAGCATTAATCCTAAAATCAGTTCTAATACGACTACAAAAATTGCAATTTCTAAAGTGAAATTCTGTAAAAAAGTCAAATTAAAAACGTCTGGCGAAAAATATTCTTCGAGTTTAAAAGAAAAACCTTTCACATCAACTGCTTTTACGAAGCCAGAGATGATGAAGATAATGGCAACTATGTATCTTAAAATTCTTTTCATTTGATTTTTGTTTTTGTCAGGCTGAGCGGAGTCGAAGCCTTATTTTTTTTCCTCAGAAAACTTGATTAAACAAAATACGGCATAATTCAGCATGTCATAATAATTGGCGTCTAAACCTTCAGAAACCAGAGTTTTTCCTTGATTGTCTTCAATTTGTTTCGTGCGAAGAACTTTTTGATAAATTAAATCGGTGATGGATGAAATTCTCATTTCGCGCCAAGCTTCACCGTAATCGTGGTTTTTACGAAGCATTAAATCTTTTGCTTTTTGAGCGTAATCATCATATAATTTCAGAATTTCGGTTCTGTCTTCGTCTAAATTTTCAGAAAAACCTTTCTCCAACTGAATTAAACCAATAATAGAGTAGTTCACAATCGCTATAAATTCATCTTCTTCGTGTTCATCTACCATTTTTACGTCGGTCATCTGTAAAGTACGGATTCTATTGACTTTTATATAAATTTGATCGGTAATAGAACTCGGTCTTAAAACACGCCAAGCTGCACCGTAATCTTGTAATTTTTTAGAAAACAAATCACGACATTGACAAATGACTTCGCTAAATTGTTGAGCTGTATTTTGCATGGAATTTTTTGAAAAATTGATGTGTAAAGATAAGGATTTACCTCAAAAAAAGAAATTTATTAATTTTGTTTCTCTCGCAAATTTTGCAGATTAAGCAGATTAAATCAGCTAAATTGGCTTAATCTGCGAGATGTTATTTCTCCAATTTATGAATCTTCTTCGTTCCTTCGTACATTTCGTATTGCAAGAAACGGCATTCTAATTTTCCGTTGAACAATTTTATTTTTCTGGAAGGTCTTAAACCTACATTTTTCACACCTTCCAAATCTGATGAAATCATCCAAGCCAAAGTATTTGGATATTTTTGTTTAAAAGTATCGCCAATTTTCTTGTAAAAATCGGGTTGGTTAATCGCAATTCTCTCATCATAAGGTGGATTGAAAACCATCAACAATGGGAACATATCTTTTTCAGATTCAAAGAAGTTTTGTTTTTTTACTTCAATTACATCTTCCATTTCGGCGGCTTCTATGTTGATTCTCGCATCATTCAGCATTCTTGCATCAATGTCGTAACCTACAATTTTTCCTGTAAATTCCTTAATTCTGTTGATTCTAAATTCTTTGATTTTTGCAAACAATTCAGCATCATAATTTTTCCAATTTTGGAAAGCAAACTTCTTTCTGAAAATTTGCGCTGGTAGATCCATTGCGAGCATCGCTGCTTCTATCAAAAGCGTTCCACTTCCGCACATTGGATCAAGAAAATTTCCTTTTCCGTCCCAACCAGCCAATTGCAACATTCCCGAAGCCAAGACTTCATTAATTGGCGCTTCACCCTGTTCTTTTCGGTAACCACGTTTAAATAAAGGATCTCCAGAAGAATCCAAAGAAATCGTTACCAATTCTCTGTCGATATGAAGGTGGAATTTGATGTCAGGATTTTTCGGGTCTACATCTGGTCTGCGTCTTTCTTTCATCACGAAATAATCACAAATCGCATCTTTCATTTTCAAGGCTACAAATTGTGAATGCGTGAACGTTTCAGAATAAACCGTAGAATCTATGGCAAAACTTTGGTCTACACTCATCACGGTTTCCCAAGGAAAATCGAAAACTTTGTCATAAAATTTATTCTCGTTCCATGCTTTAAAAGTTGCAATAGGAACCAAAATTTTAACAGCGGTTCTCGCAGAATAATTGATTTTGTATAGAAAACCAAGGTCGCCTTCACAGTTTACAGCGCGGTTTTTAACCTCTACTTTTCTTCCACCTAACTTTTTAATTTCTTCGGCAAGAACTTCTTCTAAACCAAAAAATGTTTTTATCTGAATTTTTAAATTTTCTGTATCCATAGGTTTTTCAAAAGGCTTTTTTTGCCTTATTTGAATTGAATGCGTAAAAATACGGAAATTTTGTGGGATTATTTTTTGTTCTTTTCTTCAATCCACTTACTCAGGTATTTTGTGCTTTGCAAGGTGTGATGTTGTAGAATTTGACCTAAAAAATTTAGGTTTCTGTGTGATTCTAAATTTTCAGAAATTTCTTGAATTTTTTGAATGAAATGGGGCTCAAAAAGTTCTTTTTTGAATCTGTTTTTTATAATCTTGAATCCGTTTTCTTGAGATTTTTGCCAAAGATTTTCATCTTGGTAGAGTAGAACTGCTTTTTCTACAAATTCTGTTTCGTTATCGGTAATAAAACCATTCCAGTCATGGTTTCCCTGCATTGCTTCTGCACCAACTGCGGAAGTAACATTAGGTAATCCAAATTGCATACTTTCGAGCAATTTACCTTTGATTCCAGCTCCAAAAGGAATGGGTGCAAGTAAAATTTTGGCTTGGTTAAAAACACTTTCTACATTTTCGGCTCTTCCTTTGATGATGAAACCTTCTTTTTCATTATGCAACTGAAAGACTTTTTCACTTGCGTAAGCACCATAAATATGAATTTCGGCTTCTGGAAGTTGGTTTTTAATGTCTTTCCAAAGTTTTTTGAGTTGAAGAACAGTGTGCCAATTCGGTTCGTGCAAAAAATTACCGATGCTGATAAAATTTTTTCTTTCTGAAAAGGAAGTTTCAGATTTTTTAACTTCTCCAAAAAGTGGAAGGTAAAAGAGAATATTCTCGTTAATTTTAAACTTTTCAATGAGTAAATTCATCTCGAATTCAGAAATGATGAGGGAAAGGTCGCATCTTAAAATAGAAGCCAGTTCACGTTTGAAAACATCATTAATTAAATCTGAATGTTCTAAGTTTCTATTTTGTTTAAAAGCTTTTTCTCTGGCGTTTCTTAGGAAATGTAAATCCTCAGTGTCAAGAATTTTTATTGCGTTCGGAACTTGCTCCGAAACTCGCCACCCGAATTGTTCTTCGGTGGTGAATCTGTCAAAAATGACGATTTCTGGGTTTAGATTTTTGATGAGTTCATTAAAACTACTATCGTTCAAAACAATATTTTGAAAAGAGATGTTTTTAGAGCTTAAGTCAAAACTATTTTCTGAAATAGAAGCCGTGGAAAGAAATGTAATTTGATAATTTTGAGTTAAGAATAAATCCATCAATTGAATCATTCTAGAACCAGCAGCTGTGGAATTAGGCTCTGGGAAAACCTTACCAATAATTACCAAATTTTTCATTCATTAAAATAATAAATTAAAAAAAGAAAAACCTCGCTAAAAGCGAGGTTTTCGTGAGCGCGACAGGATTCGAACCTGTGACCGTCTGCTTAGAAGGCAGATGCTCTATCCAGCTGAGCTACGCACCCGAAGTTTTTAAAAAGGTTTCTCTCGAGACCGTTCCGATTAAAATCGGAATGCTCAATTTAGCTGAGCTACGAACCTTAATTTTCTTAAAATTTTCGATTTTTTTGTCGGGGTGGCAGGATTCGAACCTGCGACCTCCTGGTCCCAAACCAGGCGCGATGACCGGACTACGCTACACCCCGAATTTCTTGGTTGCGGAGGGTAAGGGATTCGAACCCTTGCGACCCTTGCGAGTCGACAGTTTAGCAAACTGCTCCGTTAACCACTCCGGCAACCCTCCTTGCAAATTCTTTTAAGAACTTCTCTTCCGTAATTGCGAGTGCAAATATAGGACAGTTTTCCTTAATAACCAAAAAAAAATTGCTAAAAATTTTCGTATTTTTGAATAAATAATCTTTTAAAAAATCAATAAAATGCGTAATTCATTATATTTCATAGGTTTAGCTTCTTTAATTATTTCTTGCGGATCGCAAAAAGAAATTGCAAAACCTAATAATTTACCTCAACCCACGACATCTACGATACCAAAACCTCCCAAATCAGAGATAAAACATGATATACATGGTGATTATTTTACAGTAAATATAGCAGACCCAACTAAAAATGATAACACCATCAGTTATGGATCTTTGGTAGGAGCAAAACCAGAAGGGTATAAAGTGACCAGAAATTATTTTCCTGCCATTGCACAAAATTTCAGACAGAAATATGTGATTTTACATTACACAGCTTTAGATCATGATAAATCTGTGAGGGTTTTAACCACTCAAGCCGTAAGTTCTCACTATTTGGTGAATGATTCTACCGATATAGAAATTTATCAGTTGGTAGACGAAAATAAAAGGTCTTATCATGCAGGAATCAGTTCATGGAGAAAAGATGCAACGCTTAATGATACTTCTATCGGGATAGAAATCGTGAATGAAGGTTTTAAAGTAGTTGACGGAAAAAGAGTTTTCGTTCCGTTTCCTGAGCATCAAGTGAAAAAAGTAGCGGCTTTGGTTCAAGATATTGTAATGCGTTATCAAATTCCGCCTACGAATGTTTTAGCACATTCAGATATTGCACCCACTCGTAAACAAGACCCAGGTCCATTATTTCCTTGGAAAAAATTGTATGACGAATACGGAATAGGAATGTGGTATGATGATGCTACAGTGCAGAGTTTCAAATCTCAAATTATTCCAGAAGAATTTAATGCAAAAATCAATGACATGGCTTTTGTGATGAAAGTACAGATTGCCCTAAAACAATTTGGCTATGGAGTTACAGAAACTGGAGTTTGGGATGATGCTACTAAGAAGACTATTGAGGCTTTCCAATATCATTTTAGACCACAGAATTACGATGGAAAAATAGATATAGAAACGTGGGCAATTTTACAAGCTCTCATTCAGAAATATCCGAATAAATAATTAAGAAATAAGAAATTAATGCAGACGAAATTAGTATTAAAAACTAAAAATTTTACAGATAAAAACGGGTACACTTACCAACAAGTAGAAGGAGATGAAACGGGTGTAAGAATTTACAAACTAAACAATGGATTAACGGTTTATTTGGCTCAAAATGACGATGCTCCTAGAATCCAAACCTATATTCCAGTAAGAACAGGAAGCAATAATGATCCATCAGACAATACAGGATTGGCGCATTATTTAGAGCATATGATGTTCAAAGGAACGAGCAAATTAGGAACGCTGGATTGGGAAAAAGAAAAAGTATTATTAGACCAAATTTCTGATTTGTACGAACAGCATAAATCTGAGCAAAATTCAGAAAAAAAGAAGGAAATTTATAGAAAAATAGACGAAATTTCTCAAGAAGCCAGTCAATATGCGATTGCCAATGAATATGATAAAGTCATTTCTTCTCTTGGCGCTACAGGAACCAATGCTCATACTTGGTTAGACGAAACCGTTTATAAAAATAACATTCCGAATAATGAATTGGAAAAATGGCTCAAAATAGAAAAAGAGCGTTTTTCTGGTTTGGTTTTAAGGCTTTTTCATACTGAGTTAGAATCGGTTTACGAAGAATTTAATCGTGCGCAAGACAATGATGTGAGGTTGGTAAATTATGCACTCATGGAAGCTCTTTTCCCGAAACATCCTAATGGTCAACAAACCACTTTGGGGAAATCTGAGCATTTGAAAAATCCTTCTATGAAGGCTATTCATCAATATTTCAATGATTTTTATGTACCTAATAATATGGCGATGGTTTTGGTTGGAGATTTAGATTTCGAGGAAACTATTCTTTTGGTCGATAAATATTTTGGAAAATTTGAGTACAAAGAACTTCCTAAGAAAGAAAAAATCATAGAAGAACCTCAAACTGAAATTGTTGAAAGAATTGTAAAAAGTCCTTCTGCGCCTAGATTAAACATCGCTTGGCGAACAGATTCTTATGGAACAAAAGAAGAGCATTTGGCAGAAATGGTGGCTCAAATTCTCTCCAATTCTGGCGAAGCAGGTTTGCTAGATTTAAATATCAATCAAAAACATAAAGCACTCAGAAGTTATGCTTATGAATTGGGTTTTAAGCAATACGGATTGTTCTCGCTCATGATTGTTCCGAAGGAAAATCAATCTTTAGAAGAGGCAGAACAACTGCTTTTGGCAGAGATAGAAAAAGTGAAAAATGGTGATTTTCCAGATTGGTTAATTCCTGCGATTATCAATGATATGAAATTGCAGAAAATCAGAAATCTGGAAACTGCAGATGGTTTAGCAACAGCGCTTTACGGAATTTATGTCAATGACAGAACTTGGGAAGAAGAACTTTCAGAAATTGAGAAATTTGAGAAAATTACCAAGCAAGAAGTGGTAGATTTTGCACAAAAATTCTTCCAAAAAAATTATGTAATCGTCAAAAAACTTCGTGGCGAAAACGAAAATCTTATCCGAGTAGAAAATCCGGGAATTACTCCTGTTAAAATCAATAGAGAAGCGCAATCTGAATTTTTGACCGAAATTCTTCACCAAAAATCTTCAGAAATTACCCCGAAATTCATTGATTACAAAAATATGATTGAGGAAACTCAAATTGGGGATAAAAAAATCAGTTTTGTAAGAAATAAATACAATCATATTGCGCAGTTGCATTTGATATACAAAATAGGAACAGACCATGATAAAGAGCTTTTCTTAGCGGTTCAAGTTTTACAGTATTTGGGAACTTCTCGTTTTTCGGCGGATCAATTAAGTCAAGAGTTTTTCAAATTGGGAATCAGCAATGATTTCAAAACGTATGACGACCAAATGATTATTTCGCTTACTGGTTTTGAGGAAAATCTAATCAAAGGTTTTGAACTTTTAAAACATTGGATTACTGAAGTAAAACCAGATGATGAGGTCTATGAAAGCACAATAGAATTGATTTTAGAAAGTCGAAATGTTGCTAAAAAAGACAAGTCAAGAATTATGACGGCATTAAGTCATTATGCTAAATTCGGTCAAAATTCCAGATTCAGAGATGTGATTCCTGAAGAAAAATTGAGATCAAAGAAAGTAGAACATCTTACTGAAAAAGTGAAGAATTTGACCCAATTACCTTATGAAATTTTCTTCTACGGTAAAGATTTTGAGGGGTTCAAGGAAAAAATTCAACCTTTGTTAGAAAAAGCTACACTCACCATTCCAAAACCGAAAATTTATCAAGAATTGGAAACGCAAGGAAAAGTTTTCTTTACCAATTATGATATGGTACAAATGGAAATGAGTAAAATTGGTAGAGCTTCTCAACTGAATACCGAAAATTATGGAAAAATCAATGTTTTTAATGAATATTTTGGAAGAGGTTTGTCGTCTATTGTTTTTCAGGAACTCAGAGAAAGCAAGAGTTTAGCGTATTCTGCGTATGTAAATTATTCTACCGCGACTTATTTGGATAGGCATAATTACGTGGTAAGTTACATTGGTACACAAGCTAATAAATTGCATTTAGCAGTAGATGCGATGGCTCATTTAATGCAAGATTTGCCTCAAATTCCTACGCAATTTAATAATGCTAAAAATTCTGCGCTGAAACAAATTGCTTCTACCCGAATTACCAGAACCAACATTTTCTTTAATTTTTTAAATCTTAAAAAAATAGGAATAGATTATGATATTAGAGAAAAAATTTACCACGAAATAGAAAGTTTACAGTTAGAAGATTTAACTCAATTTTACCATCAAGAAATAAAACCCATTTCTTATAATGTTGCTATAATGGGCAAAAAAGAAAATTTAGACCATTCTGCGATTGAAAACTTAGGAGATTTTCAAGAACTGAGTTTAGAAGAAATTTTTGGATATTAAAACTGAAAATTCTATAAAATCAATTAGTTATAGTGTAACATTACAAAATTTAATAGACTTACCTTTGTATAACTCTACAGAGGTAAGAGTAAATTTCATCATTTGTGTTTTGCCTCAGAAGAAATTATGAGGCTTTTTTTATGACTAGATTTTAAAAAAAAGAACGCGCCTTTTGGCGCGTTCTTACTAAAATATTTATCGAAAATTATTTCACAATTTTCATTTCGTCTAATAACCATCTTGCTCCAGCAAATTTATCGATGATAAATAAAATGTACTTGGTTTGCACCATAATATTTCTGCTGAATCTAGGATCGAAATTTATGTCACTCATTGTACCTTCCCATTGTCTGTCAAAATTTAAACCGATAAGGTTTCCTTTTTTGTCAAGAGCTGGACTTCCTGAGTTTCCACCAGTCGTATGATTGGTTGCCGTAAAAGCTAATGGGATTTTTCCAGCTGCATTTTTGTAATCGCCATAATCTTTGGTGTTGTATAACTGAATTAATTTTTGTGGAACATCAAATTCATAATCTCCCGGAACATATTTTTCCATTACACCATCTAGAGTAGTTTCGTAGTGGTAAGAAATCGCATCTGCAGGATTAGAACCTTTCACTTTTCCGTAAGTTACTCTGAGTGTAGAATTCGCATCTGGGAAAAATTTTCTTTCGGTATCTGTAGCCATCATTTGCGCTAAATATTTCTTTTGCAAAGCATCTATTTTGCTTTGTAAACCTATATATTGAGCATCTGCTTTAGTTACATAAGTTTCTCTCATTTTGGTTAAAGTCTGATAAATAGGGTCAGCTTTCAGAGTTTTTACCAATTCTGGAAGATTTGAGAAAACTTGGTCAATATTAGAATAAACCGTAGCTCCGTTTACTGAATTTCTTCCTGAAATAACAGAATTTCTGCTCCAGTTTTCAAGAACTTGAAGATTTTGGTTCACATCTTTGAATTGAGTAAAACCTTCTGGTAAAAATTCTGGTGCGGTTTTATTTGCATATAAAGCCAAAAGTTTAGCGGTTACTTTAGCATCTAATTCTCCGTCATAATCTTTGTAGAATCCAGAAAGTCTATTTTTGAATCCTTGAACTGCTTTGTTATCTACTTTCCCCGCTTCATAATTTTGTACAAAAGCATAAAACTGATTTGCCAACGTTAATGTTTCAGCATTTCTTAGAATTTCGCTGTAATAAGCATTGTTTAAAGCATAAGGCGCTTGTTGGTCATACAGTTTTTTAAATTCATCAAGAGACGTTTTAATTTCTGAATTTTTAGCCACTAAAGAACTTTCATAAGCTTGTTTTTTGACAACCGCGTTTGATTTTTTAAGACCTTTTGTTTCGCCAATCCATTTTTTCCAATAGTTGGCAACAGAAGCGTATTTAGAAGCATATTTAATTCTGGTAGCATCATCTGCACGCATTTTTTCGTCTAGCGTTTTCAGAGCGATGTCTCTTACTTCAATTCTCGCAGGATTGGTATCTGTGATGATTTTTTCAATCGCTACACTTGGCAAATATTCATTGGTTCTACCCGGAAATCCGAAAACGAAAGTGAAATCATTTTCTTTAATGTCTTTTACAGAAATCGGTAAGAAATGTTTTGGCGTAAAAGGAACATTGTCCTTAGAATATTCCGCTGGTCTGTTGTTTTTGTCAGCATAAATTCTAAACATAGAAAAATCGCCAGTATGTCTTGGCCAAACCCAGTTATCAGTATCAGAACCGAATTTACCAATGCTTTGTGGTGGTGCTCCTACTAATCTAATGTCTTTATAGGTTTCTACTACAAATGCATAATATTTATTTCCTGCAAACATAGGTCTTACAATAATACTTTGGTAAGATTCTATTTTTTGAGATTTCTTGTAAGCGTCTATATTTTCATTGATTTTTTTAGTCAAATCTGCTCCGCTTAATGAAGAAGTATTACCTAAAATATCTTGAGTAATTTCTTTAATATCCGTAACGAAATCTACAGTAACGCCAGGGTTTGGCAATTCTTCGCCCATGTTTTTTGCCCAAAATCCATTGGTCAATAGATCATTTTCTACGGTAGAATGGCTTTGGATGTTATCATAACCGCAGTGGTGATTGGTTAATAATAAACCTTTCGGTGAAATAATTTCTGCGGTACAACCTCCGTCAAACTGAACTACAGCGTCTTTAATACTCGGTTTTTCAGTATTCCAAATGTCTTGGGCTTTGATTTTCATTCCCAGAGATTTCATCTCTTTTTCATTAATTTCAGTAGGAATCCACATTCCACCGTATTGCTGACCAAAAAAAGCAGCAGCCTGAAATAATGTCGCTATAATAAACGTTTTCTTAAGCATTAATTCATATTTTTAAAATGAGTGCCTAAAATTAATCAAAAATATCATCATCTCACAATTTTGAAAGCATTTAACATAATTGTATAAAACATTTGGAGACGTGTCCATCTATCTTTGCCTTAACCAAATCACAAAATTTTTACAAAATGACTACACATCACACCGAAGATAGATTACAGCATTATGAATTTGAGCAATATACAGTAACCACCAATTTTGCAACTTATGAAGATGCGGTAAATTATGCTAATGAACACCAAGGTGAATTGGTAGAAGTAGGTTTTACAGATGGTTCTGATAATCCTACACCAAATGATTCGGCGAATTTGGTAGAAAGTAAAAAACCTTTTAAGGTAGAATTACCAGATCATCCCAATTATAGAGTGCTTTATTCTGATGCTGAAGGATTTCAAGAAATGGCAGACCAAATTCTTTTTGACATGAAAAAAGCAGAAAATGACATGCTGCCAGAAGATATTTTGTCTGACCAAAATATTGCACCAGGAGATAGAATTATTATCACAGATGAAAGCGGTGTAAATACCGTAACGACTAGAGAAAGAATAAAGTTTTTAATGCGAGGAAATGTATACGAACTTGCCGTAAAAACAAATAACATTTAAACAGACAAATTTACTTCATATTTTCAGTATTTGATTTTTAGACAGTAAGCCTTCAGTTTTTGGAGGCTTTTTTTAGTGAGAAATCGCTGCAGTTTCTACGGTTTCTATATTAATCATTTGAAGCTGAATGTGTCTGTCATGTGCTTTATTTTTGAAATCTGAAATAATTTCTAAAACATCATGGTCTATAAAATGAACTTCGGAGCCGTCAATAGTTAATACGGAATAAGCAGGAACTTTATCCAACGCATTTTTAATTTTTACTTTATTGATAAAGGTTACATTGCTGTGAAGTTTCAATTTATATTGGTCAATCCCTTGAAAATGCGTTTTTTCTATGTCGTAATTTTCTTTGAAATTTTCTTTGATGATGTAATAAATAGAAATCAATAAACCAATAGAAACACCTATTAATAAGTCTGTTACAAGAATAATAATAATGGTGGCGATAAATGGTATAAACTGTTTTAAACCGAGTTTAAAGAGATGTTTATAAATCTCAATTCTTGTCAATCCGAAACCTGTAATAATCAAAATGGCAGATAAAGAAGCATACGGAATCATGTTAATCAAAAACGGAATCAGCAATACAGAGAGTAATAAAAATATTCCATGCATGAAGGCTGAAACTTTAGTTTTAGCACCCGCCTGAATATTCGCAGAACCTCTTACTACTACTGCAGTCATAGGAATCGCTCCTAAAAGTCCACAGAGAAAATTACCAATTCCTTGTGCAATTAATTCACGATTTACAGGGGTTATTCTGTTATGACGGTCTAGTTTATCCATCGCTTCTATACAAAGCAAAGTTTCTAGCGTGGCCAAAATTCCTATGAGAATTCCATCTTTCCAGATTTCTTGGTTGCTCAGAATTTTAGAAAATTCAGGGAATTTAATTTCAGCAAACATATTCTCTGGAATATTCACCAATTGATTAGGTTTCAAAGCATAAGAAGAACCGAATTGATTCATTAAAAAATTGATTAAAATCCCAAAAATAACCACCAAAAGTGGAGCAGGAATCTTATTAAATTTTTGAAATTGTGGTTTCTTCATCAGAATTAAAATCGCCAAAGAAATCACAGAAATAAAAACCGCACCTCTGGTAATATGAGAATTAAATTCAACTAAGTTTCCTAAGAAATTTTTAGAAGTGAAGATTTGTACAAAACCACTCGTCCAAAAATCGGGTTGATTATAACCTAAAGCCAATGGAATTTGTTTAGAAATCAAGATAATTCCTATAGCTGCCATCATTCCTTTAATCACAGAACTTGGAAAATAACTGGCAAAAACGCCCAGTTTTAAAACGCCTAATAAAATTTGGAAAAGTCCAGCAATAATTACCGCCAATAAAAAGGTTTGAAAATCGCCTAGACTAATGATAGAAGCAGAAATCAAAGTTGTTAAACCAGCAGCAGGACCAGAAACAGCTAAATCTGAACCACTCAGAACTCCTACTACAATTCCACCGATAATTCCTGATAAAATTCCTGAATAAAGTGGAGCTCCAGAAGCTAATGCAACACCTAAACACAAGGGAAGTGCAACTAAAAAAACCGTGAGACCTGCTGATAAATCGTGTCTCTTAAACATTAACCAATAATACTTAAACGTTCTATCAAGATGCAAATCCATTGTTCTAAATTTTAATACAAATTTATGAAAATTTAAAACTTTGCCCGGAGAAAGTTATAAAATGTTAATTCTGTATGAAATCAAGAAAATATTATAAAATATTAAGCGCTTGTTTAATCTAATTTTGTACTGTAAAATCATGCTTAGTTTTAATCACATACTGCAACTGTTTATTCTGGCGATACCTATTGCTTGTATCGCTTGGACAGTCACGCATGAAGAAATCTTCAAAGAACCGCGAGAATATTGTCAAAAAAGAGTAGAAAACGCAACTTCACTCTGGGAGAAAAAGTTTTTTTATCTCTTTACTTGTGAGTATTGTTTTAGTCATTATGTAACGATATTTTTCTTATTGATCACAAATTTCACCTTGTTCTTTGAAGATTGGCGAGGATATCTCATTGCAGGATTTTCATTGGTTTGGATAGCCAATATTTACATGAGCTTATTTGGTTTACTGAGACAAAACCTAAAAGCCGAAAAAATAGAAGCAAAAATTAAAAATATTGAGTATAACGATTTAAAAAATTAAAAATTAAATGCACTACGGGAAAAAAATATTAGAATTTATGGTAGGAAATTTCAAAATCTACACCGGTTTTGGAAACTACAAACAAGCAGAAGAGTTTGCCCAAAAAAACAATGGCGAACTCACAGAGATTGTATATCATGACGGAAAAATAGAGCCAGAATTTTCAGATAAAGCCAAATTAGTAGAAAAGAAAATGCCTTTCAATGTAGAACTTTCAAAGGATTACACGGTTTTTTATTCTAATGATGAGTTTTTTGAAAAATATACACCAGCCGAACATGAACAAAATTATGATTGTGAAAATCAAAACACACTCAATGCTCAAAACGTGATTATTTTTAATGGAGATTATCATAATTCTCCTTGTTTAAAAGAAAGATTAAAGAAACTTGCCAATTCTCATTTCTATGAATTAGCCGTTAAAGTTTCTATTTAAAAGCAAAAGCTCAAGAATTTTCTTGAGCTTTTTTATTTATTTTCAAAAGACAATTAATTGTTGAATTTTAAAAACGCAAAGTTTTTCACAGTTAAAAATAAAATCAAAGGAAGCAAAGAGTAAATTCGCTAGCGAATTGAAAAAGCATACGCTTCAAAGCGAATGAATTTCGCCAACTTTGCTTTCTTAAAAGATTAAGCAAAATAAAAAATCTTTGCGATTGAA
>NZ_JASMRM010000007.1:0-105550 GCF_041431305.1 Cloacibacterium sp. Arc13 | reverse complement strand
AGCGAATGAATTTCGCCAACTTTGCTTTCTTAAAAGATTAAGCAAAATAAAAAATCTTTGCGATTGAAGAATATTGAACAACATCTTTGACGTTGCTTAGTGCTCTCAAAAACAGAAACACATCAACTGTTCTTCGTGAACTTTGTGATAGAAAAGACTTGCATTAACTTTCAATCAAATCCAAAAGCATTTGTTTGAAACGAAAGAAAAACGCACGCTTCATAGCGAATGAATTTCGCCAACTTTGCTTTCTTAAAAGATTAAGCAAAATAAAAAATCTTTGCGATTGAAGAATATTGAACAACATCTTTGATGTTGCTTAGAGTTCTCAAAAACAGAAACACATCAACTGTTCTTCGTGAACTTTGTGATAGGAAAGACCGGCATTAACTTTCAATCAAATCCAAAAACTGTTGTTCATCTAAAATCGTAATCGTACCGATGTCTTGTGCTTTTTTGAGTTTGCTTCCTGCCTTTTCTCCAACCACCAAATAGTTGAGGTTTTTAGACACTGCTGAAATATTTTTTCCGCCATGCTTTTCTACCATTTCTTCGGCTTGTTCACGCGTGAAAAGCGAAAGTTTTCCTGTAAAAAGAAAGGTCTTACCTTCTAAAACAGTACTCAAAACTTCTGTGGTGTTTTCGCCTTTTTCCAGTTGAACGCCATAACTTCTCAATCGTTCTATCATCTCCCAGTTTTCGGGATTTTGAAGATAAGAAACAATGCTTTCCGCGATTTTAGAACCAATATCTTCTACTTGGCAAAGTTCTTCTTCTGTGGCATTTTTTAAATCATCAATGCTTGGGAAATTCTTCGCTAGTTTTTTGGCAACCGTTTCTCCTACGTGTTTGATGCCGATTCCGTACAATACTTTTTCGTAAGGAATTTGTTTAGATTTTTCTATGCCATCGATGATGTTTTGGGCAGATTTTTCCGCCATTCTTTCTAGCGGAAGCAATTGCTCTTTGCGCAAGGTGTAAAAATCTGCAATATTAGTCAGTAAACCTTCACGGTAGAGTTGTTCTATGGTTTCGCTGCCTAGATTTTCAATATTCAAAGCTTTTCTGGAAACGTAATGAATCATTTTCCCAACAACTTGTGGTGGACAGTGCGTTTCATTAGGGCAAAAATGAGCAGCCTGATCTTCTAAACGAATGAGTTCACTGCCACATTCTGGACAATGCGTAGCATACTGAACTTCTGTAGCAAAAACATTTCGTTTTTCTAGATTTACGCCTACAATTTTCGGAATAATTTCTCCGCCTTTTTCTACATAGACGAAATCTCCTACATGCAAATCCAGTTTTTTGATGATGTCTTCATTGTGCAGAGAAGCGCGTTTTACAATGGTTCCAGCCAAGAGAACGGGAGCCAAATTCGCAACAGGTGTTACTGCACCAGTTCTTCCCACTTGATAATCGATGCTGAGCAATTCTGTTTCTACTTTTTCGGCTTTAAATTTATAAGCCATCGCAAAACGTGGAGATTTGGCAGTATAACCCAATAATTGCTGTTGTTTCAAGGAATTTACTTTGATGACAATTCCGTCAATGTCGAAATTCAGGTTCTTGCGTTTCTCGTCCCAGAAATTGATGAAATCTTGTACTTCCTGTATGTTTTTACAGAGTTGGGCGTTTTCAGAAATTTTGAAACCCCAAGTTTTTGCTTGTTGAAGCAGTTCGAAATGCGTTTCGGCAGGACTGTTTTCGCTTACAAATTGATAGAGTACCGCCGAAAGATTTCTCTTTCTCACTTCACCAGAATCTTGCAGTTTTAAACTTCCAGAAGCAGTATTTCTAGGGTTCATAAAAGCGTCATAACCTTCTGCCAATCGCTCTTCATTAATTTTGTTGAAGTTGTTGTGCGTAAGATAAATTTCGCCACGCATGTAAAATCTTTCTGGGAAATTTCCTTGCAACTGAAGCGGAATATCTTTGATGGTCTTCACATTGGCAGTGATTTCATCGCCTTGGAAACCATCACCTCTGGTTACGGCTTGAGAAAGTTTACCGTTTTCAAACAAAATGGAAATAGAAGCGCCGTCATATTTCAGTTCGGCGACAAATTCTATGTCTTCGGTTTCTAAAATTTTAGAAATTCTAGTGTGCCAATCCTGTAAGTCATTGAAATCATAAGAGTTATCCAAAGAATACATTCTGAACTGATGCTGAACGGTAGGGAAATTTTTGGTGATTTCTCCACCTACTCTCAGTGTAGGAGAATGCGGGTCATAAAACTCTGGATGAGCTGCTTCTAGTTCTTGCAGCTCCTTAAGTTTGGCATCAAACTCAAAATCCGAAATCGTAGGCTCATCTAATACATAATAATTGTAATTATGCTGATGCAGTTCTTCTCTTAATTCTTCTATTCTTTGTAGGATATGTTCAGGCATTTTCTGTAGAAAGATTTTAGCAAAAATAACTAAAATAGTTGGAAACTGGGTTACCGAAAAGAGCAAGTGTCCTGCCTTTATCCTGTAAGTATCTAGCAAGTGTCTTACCGAATGTCTAGGATTTATAATACGAATGTTGAAAACATACCCCTGTCCTTCTGAACGAAGCGCAGCAAAGTGAAGAATCTCTACATTATGAAAAAGATTTTTCTAAAAGTGTAAATAGAAAAACCTGTGAACTTCATAGAACATCTATGATGTTCCTTAGAGAACTTAAAAACGAAATCATTTCACCAATACTTAGTGAACTTTGTGATAAAAATAAGTTACTTTATTGACCCCTGTCATTCTGAACGAAGCGCAGCATAGTGAAGAATCTCTTTATGAAGAGAAAGATTTATCATGCAAAATAAATAATATTGCTCACAGAGTCAGCCGAAGCTAGATGATAAAAATTACGGATTTTCGTAATTATACTTCATTCATTTTGATTAAATTTGTTGAAAACTAATAAGCTGAAATTCAAATAACGAAACAAATCAAATACCATTATTTACGAATGAATAAATTTTTATAGTGATGATTTTATAATTAAAGATTCTCTATTTAAGTATTGTGAAAAATATTGAATAAACAACTTTAAATAACTTTTTATGAAAAACACAATTACACTTTTTACATTTATTTTCTCATTTATTTTTGTAAATGCTCAAGAAAATATCGAATTATTAACTTACGAAAACACACAGGATATTAAATTTTTTAGCACGGTCAAAAGTGGAACAGAAGTAAAGGAATACATAACTGCTAGTAAAAATAGTGTAAAAATTGGGGATACATTAATATTAGGTTCACCTACCTCTCAAGAATTGAGTACTAGAACTTACTCTGGTGGTTATGGTACAAAATTAACTGGTGGTGTAGCGCAATCAAGAAGTACAGCCAAAAAAACTTACGAATTTGTACAAATGGGAAGACCAGCAGGATTTGGCAGTATCATGTCAGCGATGAATGGAGATGCACAAGCTATGGCAGACAATAGTTTTAAAAATACCAAAGTCATAGTTCGCGAAATAAAAACATATCATAGAGGTAGTAAAAATAAACCATTATATGTAGTAATGGTTTTGGGTGAAATCAATGGTAGAGCTTTTGGTATAAACAAATATCTAAGTGTTATGGACACAGAACTTGCGATTGAATCTCAAGAAGTTTTATTGAAAAATAGAAAAATGACTAGAGATGAAGCTATTGCAAAATTAAAAGAAGCAAAAGAATTGGTAGAAATTGAGATGATGACCAAAGATGAATTCGAAGAATTAAAAAAAGAATTAACCCCAATAATTAAAGAATAATTCGCAATCTTCTAAACTTCAAATCCATGAGCATATAAACACAAGCACAGCAATCTAAGCTGTGCTTTTTCTTGTACTAATAACATTTTTCCAAAACTTTTCATTAATTTTATGCACTTCAATAATAACTATGATTAATCAATACCTTTCTAAACTTTCTCAATTATATTTTGCAGGAAATGCAACCGAACATTCTTATCGTGGAGATTTACAAATTCTGCTTCAAGAAATTCTAGGCAAAGAATTTTCTGTAATTAATGAGCCAACCCGCCAAAAATGTGGCGCTCCAGATTATATTGTTTCCAAAAAAGAAGTGCCCATTGGTTACATAGAAGCCAAAGACTTAAAATTAGGAATAGACCATAAGAAAAATAAACCACAGTTCGACCGTTATAGAAACGCACTCGAAAATTTGATTATTACCGATTATTTACATTTTGAATTCTATAAAAATGGCGAACTGAAAACCAAAATCGCTCTTGGCGAAATCTTGATGAACGAAATCGTTCCACATGAGAAAAACTTTGAAACATTCATTCATCTCATCAAAGATTTTGGACAAGAAGTCTCGCAAACCATCAAGAATTCTGAAAAACTAGCAGAAATGATGGCTAATAAAGCTTTGTTAATGGCAGATGTCATTCACAATGCTTTAGACGAAGACGATTTGGCGGAAAAAAATACAGAATTGGTACAGCAGAGAACAGCGTTTAAAGATATGCTGATTCATGATATAGACAATCAGTTATTTGCAGACCTTTATTCTCAAACCATTGCTTACGGACTTTTCGTGGCACGTTATCATGACCCTACTTTGCCTACGTTTGATAGGATTGAAGCGGCCAATCTCATCCCAAAATCTAATCCTTTTTTGAGGAAACTTTTTCAGCATATTGCAGGTTTTGATTTAGATATACGTCTCAAATGGATTGTAGAAGAATTGGTGCAGATTTTCCTCGCTTCTGATGTGAAGGATATTATGAAAAACTTCGGGAAATCTACCAGACAAGAAGACCCCGTTATTCATTTCTACGAAACGTTCTTGGGAAAATACAACCCGAAATTGCGTAAATCTCGTGGCGTTTGGTACACTCCACAACCTGTGGTGCAATTTATTGTACGTGCAGTAGATGATTTATTGAAATCTGAATTTGGATTGTCTCAAGGTTTAGCAGATACTTCTAAAATCAAAAGCAAAATAGATTTTCACGGCAAAAAAGTAGATAAAGAATTCCACAGAGTACAAGTTCTAGACCCTGCAACAGGAACTGGAACCTTTTTAGCCGAAACCATCAAACACATCTACGAAGAAAATTTTAAAAACATTAACGAGGGAATTTGGCCTCAATATGTAGAAAAAGATTTAATCCCCAGAATTAATGGTTTTGAGCTCTTGATGGCGAGTTATTCTATGGCACATCTTAAACTAGATATGCTGCTTTCTGAAACAGGTTACGAAACCAACCAAGACCAGCGTTTTAATATTTTCCTCACCAATTCTCTGGAAGAACACCACAAAGATACAGGAACACTCTTTGCCAGTTGGCTTTCTGATGAATCTACATTGGCAAACCAAATTAAAAGAGATACACCTGTAATGTGCGTCATTGGAAATCCGCCGTATTCTGTAAGTTCTTCTAATAAAAGTGAATGGATTGAAAATTTATTGAAAGATTATAAGAAAAATCTTAACGAAAGAAATATACAACCACTTTCTGATGATTACATAAAATTCATAAGATTTGGACAGTATTTTGTAGATAAAAACGGAGAAGGAATCTTAGCCTACATTTCTAATAATTCTTTTGTTGACGGAATTATACACCGCCAAATGCGCAGAAGTTTGCTTGAAAGCTTTGATAAAATCTACATTCTAGATTTACACGGAAACAGCAAGAAAAAAGAAACTGCTCCAGATGGAAGTGCAGACCAAAATGTGTTTGATATTATGCAGGGTGTTTCCATCAATCTATTTGTAAAAACCAATCAAAAAAAGAAAGGAGAATTGGGTGAATTGTACCAATATGATTTACAAGGAAAAAGAAGTTTTAAATATGATTTTCTAAATAATAATTCAATAAAAAGTATTGATTGGAATTTATTAAAAAATTTAGAGCCTAATTTGTTTTTTATTGACAAAAACTATGAAGGTGTTGAGATTTATAATGAAGGATTTAAGATTGATGATTTTTTTGTTGAAAAAACAAGTGGTGTTAAAACTCATGATGATAGTAATTTAGTTAATTTTTCTGATTTTAATAATGAGTTTAATCAAAAATATTATTATAGACCATTTGATTTAAGAAGTATAAATTATGATCTGAAAAAAGTTTTAAGACATAGGTTTTCTGTCATGAAAAATATGTTGAAAGATAATATTTCTATTTTGACATGTAAGCAACAATCAACATTTGAGTTTCAGCATGCTTTAATTACAAAGAATCTGAGTGATATGTGCTCTGTTTCACTTCAAACAAAAGAAACAACATATGCATTTCCACTTTACCTTTATCAAGAACCCACTGCATTGGATGAGCGAGAAAGAATCCCTAATTTCAATCCTAAAATTCTGGCAGAGATAGAAGCAAAACTCGGCATGAAATGCGTAGATGATGAGAACTTCGGCAAAGAAAACTTCGGCAAAGAGAACTTCGGCAAAGAGAACTTCGGCAAAGAGAATTTCGGCAAAGTTTCAAACTTTGCCGAAGTTGAAGAAGTTAAAAAAGTTCCAAACTTTGCCGAAGTTGAAGAAGTTAAAAAAGTTCCAAACTTTGCCGAAGTTGAAGAAGTTAAAAAAGTACCAAACTTTGCCGAAGTTGAGAACACTTCAGAGGTTGAGAACACTTCAGAGGTTGAGAACACTCCTGAAGCTGAGAACGCCTCAAAAGCTGAGAGTAAAAAAACAAACTTTTCTCCACTCAATCTTTTAGATTACATCTACGCCGTTTTACATTCCCCAAAATACAGAGAAACCTACAAAGAATTTTTAAAAATAGATTTCCCTAGAGTTCCTTTTCCAGATGCTGTAGGGACAAGTCGTGATTTGTCCACTATTCAAAAGAATTTTTGGAATTTGGTACAATTAGGTTCAGAAATTAGAAAACTCCATCTTTTAGAAGAAATAGCGAATAAAGATTTACAAACCAAATATCCTATTGCAGGAAATAACGTAGTCGCAAAACCTACTTTTGTAAAAACTGAAGACTTCGGCAAAGAGAACTTCGGGAAAGAGAACTTCGGCAAAGAGAACTTCGGCAAAGTTTCAAACTTTGCCGAAGTTAAGATTGCTCCAGAAGTTGAAAACCTCACAGGTAAAGTCTTCATCAACGAAACCCAGTATTTCGACAACGTACCAGAAACCGCATGGAACTTCTACATCGGTGGCTATCAACCTGCACAAAAATGGCTAAAAGACCGTAAAGAAAGAGAACTTTCTTATGAAGACATTCTTCATTACCAAAAAATCATCTACGCCCTTACCAAAACAGATGAACTGATGAAGAAAATAGATGATATTTGCTTCACCGAAGTTTAAAACTTAAATAGCTTCAGCAAAGAGAACTTCGGGAAAGAGAACTTCGGGAAAGAGAACTTCGGGAAAGAGAACTTCAACAAAGAGAACTTCGGCAAAGAAAACTTCGGCAAAGAGAACTTCGGCAAAGTTTAAAACTTTGCCGAAGTTGAAAAGTTCCAAACTTTGCCGAAATTGAAGAAGTTAAAAAAAGTTCCAAACTTTGCCGAAGTTGAAGAAGTAAAAAAAAGTTCCAAACTTTGCCGAAGTTGATTAAAAAAAACTAAAATCATAAAACTAAAATGGAAATAAGAAGAGACCATCTTGAGCCAGAATTTTTTTATCACATCTATAACAGAGGAATTAACAGTGAAGATGTTTATAAAAACAAAGATAATTATTTGTATTTTTTAAAAAAGGCAAAAGAATTTTTATTGCCAGTTGCTGATATTTATGCTTATTGCCTTATGAAAAATCATTTTCACTTGTTGGTAAGAATAAAACCAGAAGTAGAATTAAAAACTTTTTTTGATTCTCAGAATAAAAATACTAAAATAAGAGCTGAGGGAATTCATGCGTTACATTCTATTGTTAGCAAGCAATTTGCAAAATTAATGAGTAGTTATACACAAGGTTTTAATAAATATTATAATAGACATGGTAGTCTATTTGAGACCCCTTTTAAAAGAATAAGAATAACGGATGAGGTTTATCTTAGAAACTGTATAATTTATATTCATCAAAATTCTTTAGATATTAATGAGCAATTAGAAAAGTATGATTTTTCTTCCTATAAAATTATTTTATCAAACTCTAAAACAGAATTAAAAAGAGAAGAAATAATTTCATACTTTGAAGACATTGATAATTTTAAATTTTGTCACCAGAGAATTGTGGAAATTTAACTTCGGCAAAGAGAACTTCGGCAAAGAGAACTTCGGCAAAGAGAACTTCGGCAAAGAGAACTCCGGGAAAGAGAACTTCGGCAAAGTTTAAAACTTTGCCGAAGTTGAAAAGTTCCAAACTTTGCCGAAGTTGAAGAAGTTAAAAAAAGTTCTAAACTTTGCCGAAGTTGATTAAAAAAAACTAAAATCATAAAACTAAAATGGAAATAAGAAGAGACCATCTTGAGCCAGAATTTTTTTATCACATCTATAACAGAGGAATTAACAGTGAAGATGTTTATAAAAACAATGATAATTATTTGTATTTTTTAAAAAAGGCAAAAGAATTTTTATTGCCAGTTGCTGATATTTATGCTTATTGCCTTATGAAAAATCATTTTCACTTGTTGGTAAGAATAAAACCAGAAGTAGAATTAAAAACTTTTTTTGATTCTCAGAATAAAAATACTAAAATAAGAGCTGAGGGAATTCATGCGTTACATTCTGTTGTTAGCAAGCAATTTGCAAAATTAATGAGTAGTTATACACAAGGTTTTAATAAATATTATAATAGACATGGTAGTCTATTTGAGACCCCTTTTAAAAGAATAAGAATAACGGATGAGGTTTATCTTAGAAACTGTATAATTTATATTCATCAAAATTCTTTAGATATTAATGAGCAATTAGAAAAGTATGATTTTTCTTCCTATAAAATTATTTTATCAAACTCTAAAACAGAATTAAAAAGAGAAGAAGTAATTTCATACTTTGAAGACATTGATAATTTTAAATTTTGTCACCAGAGAATTGTGGAAATTTAACTTCAGCAAAGAGAACTTCAGCAAAGAGAACTTCGGCAAAGAGAACTTCGGGAAAGAGAACTTCGGGAAAGAGAACTTCGGCAAAGTTTTAAACTTTGCCGAAGTTGAAGAAGTTAAAAAGTTCCAAACTTTGCCGAAGTTGAGAGTAAACACATCTCACGGATTTATATTTCTTGAGTGTATAATAATAAAACAAAAGCATGTATCACAAGCTCTTCCAAGTCTCCTGACTTTCGGCGCATCAATAAAAATTTTGAAAACTTGATTTCCCCGATTACTAGTATTTGATTAGCAATCATAAAAACTAAAACTATGGAAATTTTTAATACAGAATCAAATTATATAGTTGAAAAACTTCTTATAAATTAATTATATAAGTTTATAAAAAGAGAACTTTTTCCAATTTAACTGATTAAAAGCAATAAAGACTATGGACTCAGATAGAGATTTTGAATACTGTATGGTCGGTAATATCATAGATAAACACTACTATGGTGAGCAAAAATTAGAAATCAGAAGAGGTACTAAACAATTTAGACCTAATGCTAAAGTGTATATTTTTCCAGAATTCCCAGGAATGGGGCATGAAAATATTGTAGTGATAGGAAAGCCTAGAAAATTACACAAGATGATTGAAATTGCTATAAAAACAAATAGAATTAAAAATGTAAGACTAGAAAAGATTTACTCCCCTTGGTTAAAAGAAAAAATTCAGAATAATTTCTTTTATGAATCAAGAAAAAGAGATGGCGAAGAAGAAGAGTTAATCAGTTTGAATGGATTTATAGACTTTTTTAACAGTTTATCTATTGAAATAAAAGAATAATAATCATTTATACTTATATAAAAAACAAAAGAGCGTTTCTAACGCTCTTTTTTTATACTGACATATTCTTGAAGTGACTCGCGAACTTTAAGTACAATGCGAAAGTACATATTATTTTTATAATTATGTTGGCCTTCTTGAATAAAAATATATTTGGGTTTTTTCTAAAGTATTTTATTACTCTTCTCGTTGATTTGTAATCCGTATGTAGAAAACATAACCCTGTCATTCTGAACGAAGCGCAGCATAGTGAAGAATCTCTACATCAAGAAAAAGATTTCTCGCTTCATTCTTCCGCTCAAAATGACAAAATGTTTCCACCTAAAATTCAATTCCAGCCTTTTATAATGACATAGGAAACGGAGGCGTTAAAAAATGCTTATAGTAAATCGAGCTGTAATTATTGTCCTAGGAAACCGCAAGCGTAAAGAAAATGAATATCCTTTTCGTTAAAAAAAGCCCGATCTCGCGGATTTGTAATCCGTGAGTTCACCAAAAAAGAACATCACAACCAAGAAAAATCTCTCCCGCTTGGCCTGAGCGTAGTCGAAGGCAGGGCGGGGAAAAAAATATTCTAATCCGTGAGTTCACATATAATAGAAACAAAAAAAGCAGACCATAGGTCTGCTTAATTCATTTTATTTAATTCGTTATGAAAAATCTTACAGATAGGTTATACTACCTTAATAAGATTCAGCGCATTGTAAGTACCATTTTTCAAAGGATACAATTGCCCATTTATTTCCTGCATCAGTTCTACCAATAATAGGTAAAATAAAGTTCCTTCTAGGGTAGGAAGATTTTCTAATCCTATTTCCAGAGGGGCGGCATCTGCATCTATCGCTATGGTATGCACTTCACTATACGCTACTTCAGATTGTTGCAGTTCAAAATCTAAACTCGCACAAGCGATGCTCAAGGAAACATGTGTTGCATACTCAGGGAGTAATAAATGCTCTTTAGGATTAAAAAGGGCTATATTTACACTGCCAGCCTCTACATCTAGCGTGTAGGGAGCTTTAAATAAAATGCCAAGAGGTGAGTTTTTATTAAAATCAAAACCTTCTAAAACTCTTTTTCCTTCTACGCTTTTTATCCCCTCAGCAACTTTGCGTTGTCCTCTTAGAGATTGGTTGTCTAAATTTTTTATAGTAGACATCAGACTTACAATTCTATTGCTGGTTCTGGTATCTTTTGCACGATTCATCAGTATAGAAATACTGTTTCTTAGTAATTTACCACTACTGGCAATAGTGCCAAATTCACTCATGTTTTCCCTCGTTCTTTCATAGTTAGGGTCATTCATGATTCTGTTGCGTTCTACGCCACCTTTCGCTCTTACAAAGTGGCCTTCTGAGTTCTTGTAGAAACTCATTCCATCGAGTTTCCCTCGAAGTTTTAAAATGGACATTTCTCTTGCCATAATACTTGTTTTTTGGGTGTTAATAAATGATTTGGGTAACCATTGGCCAATGCATTACTCCACAAAGATAGATAAGCAATAAACCCTCTCCAAATGCCATGTTTCGTTTGGTTCGTCTTTGTTTTTTTTGATTCTTTTTATTCTAATGAGTGCATTTTGTGCAGATAAAAACTTATAGTTCGTTTTGTTTCAAAATGTATGTTTATATCTTTTTTGTCTCATAACCTAACAAGACAATAGGCTAGATAAAAAATACTTCAATTCTTCCTTATTCTAGTCTCGTGTCAGTCCCGTGTCAGTCCCGTGTCAGTCCCGTGTCAATCCCGTGTCAATCTCGTGTCAGATATTTAAAAAAATAATATGATTTTTATAGAGTGATAGAGTTAGTTTCTATATAGGTTAAAAAGGAAAGTTTTATATTCTGCTTATTAGGAGAAGAGTTTTTTTGTAGAATGAAGGTTTTCTAAGTCTAAAACAATGCAGAAGTAAGCATTCTTAGTTAAGACAGAGAAGAAGTATTTACTGATAAAAATGGAAGCAGCAAAATGATTTTTATTTGTTTAAGGGTAGAGAATGGCTTATTTTAATAAAATCCTTTATCCATGAGGGTTTAAATGGGGAGTTTAAACAGTGGTTTAATAAACGGAATTAGAGGTTGTTTTGTTGTTTAGACCAGTGTTTATGGGCGTTTTCAGAGATTTTCAACGAGGCGTGCTGGGATGTGTTTTATGTGTTTTTTTATAAAACCCTTTATTCATGAGGTTTCTATGTAATTGTGGAAAAATACATCGCCATTTTTAGATTTTTCTTTTTACCTTTGAAAGAACAGTAGAGAATGTACTGTAGTATAAGTTCTTTGAGGTAACGGAAATAAAACAAATTGTAGATTTTTAATAAATCGTGCAAGTATTCTAAAATACCTATGCACGGAAAAGATTATGCACTAATTTATTTTTATAAAACTTAATAATTTATACTACCCGTTGTAGAAAAATGTGTACAACAAAGAGCAGGTGATACATAATCCTTAAAACCTTTTATGTCTATAGACATATATTATAAATGAAAAATTTAATTATGAAAAACACTAACTATAAATCCCTCTCTACTCTTTCGTTTTATTTCTTGCTTACTCCTTAGCATTTAGACTATTTTATTTTCTTATCTGTTTTCACGGAATATCAACAGCTGTATTATCTTAATAATAGAGCTTAATAACCATGTAGAGCACAATGAAAGTAAAATTGATTATGAACGCTAATGACGTTCAAGCAATTACTGATTACAGTATCGGGCATTGCAGAAGAATCTTGAGGGAAATAAGAAAATCCAAGAGAAAACTCAAGCATCAAAAAGTAACCGTAGAAGAAGTAGGTGCATATCTTGGCATAAACGCCGATGATATTAGAAAGATTTTTTCTAAAGACCATTAAGCTTCTTTCTACAAGATGCGATTCACAAAGCCACAACGCTTTCTTTTCAGGAAGTGCTGTGGCTTTTTTATGTAAACATTATTCTGTACTCATAGATTTATAATCCATAATTACAAAACATAACCCTGTCATTCTGAACGAAGCGCAGCATAGTGAAGAATCTCTTTATGAAGAAAAATATTTTTTTTAAAGTGTAAATAGAAAAACCTGTGAACTTCATAGAACATCTATGATGTTCCTTAGAGAACTCAAAAACGCAATCATTTCACCAATACTTTGTGAACTTTGTGATAAAAATAATCCGTTTCATAGACCCCTGTCATTCTGAATGAAGCGCAGCAAAGTGAAGAATCTATTTATGAAGAGAATTTTTTTTGTTGTGTTTTTTGTAGGGGTGTATTCAAGTATAAATGTATAAATATTAAAAATTGATATAAAAATATAGGGGTTGTGTTTCAAAAAAAATATATTTTTTTAAATAAAATGTTTACATTTGTAGGGGTTAAAACAGAAAAATATGTTATTGAAAGTAGAAAAACGTTGGGTTATTGCTTTTATCATCACAGCGATAGTAGCAATGGTAAGTTTATTCTGGCCAACAAAGTTGCCAGATGCTAGTTCGGGAGTTTTTTTAGAAGAAAATAATTTAGTAGGAGCAGATATTGCTTGGTTATTGGCTTCATCAGGTTTAGTCCTTCTCATGACGCCGGGTTTATCTTTCTTCTATGGCGGAATGGTAGGCAAAAAAAATGTAATTTCTACCATGTTGCAGAGTTTTATTGCACTGGGAGTCATTAGTTTGGTTTGGGTAGTGGTTGGTTTTTCGCTCTCTTTCGGAGATTCTCTCGGATTTTATATTGGCAAAGAACATTACGGAATCATAGGCAATCCTTTTAGTTTTACTTTTTTTAACCAAGTAGGCGTTTTGCCACATTCTAAAATGGCTCCTACCGTTCCTTTCATCCTTTTTGCATTGTTCCAAATGAAATTTGCAGTGATTACTCCTGCCATTATCACGGGAAGTTTTGCAGAGAGAGTAAGATTTGTAAGTTACCTTTTATTTATTGTGCTGTTTTCACTGTTCATTTATGCACCTTTGGCTCACATGGTTTGGAGCGGAGACGGATTCTTGGTTAAATTTTTTGGGATTAAAGATTTTGCAGGTGGAACTGTAGTTCACATGAGTGCAGGTTTTGCAGCTTTAGCAGGTGCTTTGATGATTGGGAAAAGAAAAAATGACCACCATGAACCTTCCAATATTACGTATGTGATTTTAGGAACAGGAATGTTGTGGTTTGGTTGGTTCGGGTTTAATTCGGGTTCAGCTTTAGCAGCCAATGCAACTGCAGCGATGGCTTTTGGAACTACAACAATAGCTTCTGCTTCAGCGATGATGACTTGGATATTTTTTGACAGAATTAATGGAAGAAAGATTTCAGCATTAGGAGCGTGTATTGGTGCAGTAGTAGGATTGGTGGCGATTACACCAGGTTGTGGTTACGTAAGCATTGCAGAAAGTATATTTATCGGTTTTATTTCGGCGATTGTTTCTAATATGGCGGTCAACTGGAAAAAATTGAAAAGCGTAGATGATACGTTAGATGTTTTTGCCTGTCACGGAATTGGCGGAATTATGGGAATGATACTCACCGCTATTTTTGCTCGAGGAGAGAACGCGAGTCTTCTGCATGGTGGAGTAGGCGTTTTTGCACATCACATGACTGCGCTACTTTTGGTGTCTGTGTTTACCTTTTTTGGAGCCTTGGTGATTTATAAAATTACAGATTTTATTATTCCACTTCGAGTAGAAGAAACCTCCGAAGAATTAGGATTGGATATTTCGCAACACAATGAATCTATATAAAACTAAGAAAGCCTTCTGCTACAACAGAAGGCTTTCTTGTAAAGGATTATTTTTCAGTCATTTGTGTTTTTCCTTTCTGCAAATGTAAATGATTAGTATAAAATAAAAATTAACAAATGTTAATTTTCTAATCTTTTTTTAATTCTGCTCAAAGAGACAGGTGTAATGCCTAGAAATGAGGCCAAATATTTATCAGGAATTCTTTCGCATAAATCAGGATGAGTCTCCAATAAATGTTGGAATCTTTCTTCAGGACTGTACAAAATAAAACTTTCTAATCTTTCATACATTCTATTCAGTAATTTTTTGCTCGCCATTATTCTGAGTTTTAATAGGCCAACATTTCTCTTGCTTAATTCCTCGAATTTTTGGAAATTTATTTCAAAAATTTCTGTTTCTTCCATGGCGCACCAAGTCAGTTTAGAGGGTTTATGGTTAAAGTAACTTTCTGGGTCTGCGCCAAATTCTTTTTCCCAACGAAAGAAAATGGTTTTTTCTTCTCCATCAGCATTGCTGTAGAAACCTCTCACCAATCCTTTTTTGATATAAAAAAACTTGGAATAAAAAGTGCCTTCTTCTATAAAGATTTCATTCTTTTTGAGTTTTTTTCTATTTATCAATCCGAAAATACTGATAAGTTCTGTTTTAGGGATGTCTTTAAAAAAATCAATTAAAAAATTATCTGATATATCCATAATATTAGTTTTGGAGAAGCTCATTGATTTTAAGGCTTAGTTTTTCTGCATTGGGGAGCATTTCTTTTTCTAAAATCAAATTGATAGGAACCGCTGGTAAATCCAGTGAACCTATGATTTCTACTGCTGCATCGAGGTATTTAAAGCAATTTTTAGAAATTCTTGCCCCGAAAGCTTCCATCATAGAGTTGTTGAGTGCTTCTTCCGTTAAAAGAATACATTTTCCATGTAATTTTACCCTTTCGAAGACCAATTCTTCATCTATCGGCTTGATGGTTCTTAAATCAATAATTTCTACTCTCCCTTCAAAATTTTTAGCCGCTTCTTTGGCCCAATAAACACCCATTCCATAAGTAACGACAACTAGAGTTCGACCTTTCTGTATTTCTTCTTCATTGGCAAATTTTACAATATTGGCTTTCCCGAAAGGTAAAATGTAATCTTCTGCAGGTTCTACGGTTTTAGCGTCTTCAGTTCCCAGAACTTTACTCCAATAAAGACCTTTGTGTTCTAAGAAAATGACAGGATTAGGATCGTAGAAAGCAGCTTTAAACAAGCCTTTAAAATCTGCAGCATTACTTGGATAAGCGATTTTAATTCCTTTGATTTGAGCTAACATGGTTTCCACGCTTCCGCTGTGATAAGGACCGCCGCCTCCATAAGCTCCAATCGGAACTCTGATGATGTTAGAAACAGGATATTTTCCGTTGCTGAGGTAGCAAGATTTAGAAACCTCTGTCACCAATTGATTGATTCCTGGATAAATATAATCTGCAAACTGTACTTCTACAATAGGTTTAAGACCTACTGCGCTCATTCCTACAGTAGAACCGATGATGTATGCCTCTTGAATGGCGGTATTGAAAACTCTTTTGTTCCCAAATTTTTGTTGAAGCGTTACCGCTTCCCTGAAAACGCCCCCAATTCTTCCGCCTACATCTTGACCGTAAAGTAATGCTTCAGGATGTTTGTGCATCAATTCTTGTATAGCGTGAATTCCTGCATCTACCATTGGAATTTTTTCTCCATTTTCTGGAATTCTAGTTCCTTTTTCTTCTGTGATAGGAGTAGGAGCGTAGACATGCTCTTTTACGCTTTCAGGTTTTGGGTCTGGAGCTAGAATCGCTTTGTTAAAATCTTCTTCTATTTGTTTTCTGGCTTCAATTTCTATTTGAGATAAGGTCTCTTCGTTAAAACCTTCTTCTAATAAATATTTTTTGAGAATAATTCCCGGGTCTTTTGCTCTATGTTTGGCTAAATCTGCTTCGTCTCGATAAAATTCTCTTCTTACTCCAGAAGTGTGATGCCCAATTAATACCGTTTTAGCACAAACCAAAAGAGGTTTTCTTTCTTCTCTTACAAAATGTAACGCTTTTTGCATCTGAATGAAACTTTCTACAAAATCAGTTCCATCAATTCTCATTCTATTTAGCCCTACGAATCCAGCCGCATAATCATAAGCATCAGCAGTTCTGGCTTCTTCTTTAGTTACGCTGATTCCCCATTCATTATCTTGAACTAAAAAGATAATGGGAAGTTGATGAAGTGCTGCAAATTGAAAAGCTTCGGCTACTTCTCCTTCTGTAACAGAATTATCGCCTAAACTACAAATGACAACAGGATTTTTTTCAAAGTTTTGAAGTTTAAAATCTTCAATATATCTTATTCCTTGAGCAACACCAGTGGTGGGAATGGCTTGCATTCCTGTAGCAGAACTCTGATGAATAATTTTAGGAAATTCTTCTGATTTACTTGAAGGATGAGAATAATAAGAACGACCACCTGAAAATGGGTCTTCTGCTTTTGCTAATAATTGAAGCATTAATTGATAAGGAGTGAAGCCTATTCCCAATAATAAAGATTCGTCTCTGTAATAAGGAGATATCCAATCTTCTTTGGATAATTGATAAGCAGTAGCCAATTGTATGGCTTCGTGGCCTCTAGAAGTACTGTGTACGTACTTGCAAATATTTCTGTTTTCTTCGTAAACGTCGGCCATTGATTTTGCCAGCATCATTTGATTATAAGCTTTGAGCAAAATCTCTTTTGAAATAATTTCTTTTGTTGTAAAGTCAGATTCCATAGAAAACAAATATAAGCATTCTCACTGTTTGTTGAAAATAAAAAACGCTAACTAGTAAAGTTAGCGTTTTCAATCATTTAGGAGTTTTTATGACTCAAAATTATTCTTTAATAAACTTGTGAGAGCTTACACTTTTATCGGTCTTCACATTGATAATGTAAGTACCTTTTGGTAATTGGCTTACATCAATGGTTTGGAAACTTTTCGCTTCTGTTTTCAGAACTGATTTTCCTGATAAATCAAAAATATCTATTGTTTTAGCACCTTTTGGAATGAGTACGTTTACAAAATCTTTAGTTTTGGTAGGATAAATAGTCACTAATTTTTCTGCAGAAATCTCTGCTGTTCCTAATGAAGATTCTTCTACACCTGTAATGATAAGTGCATAATCTTGTGGTACAGTTGCAGGAACTGGAGTGGCACCATTATTAAGTGTTCCTTTGTTAGAAACTTCAATTCTGTAAGCTCTACCTGCTATAGGAGTTTCAAGAAGTATTTGTTCTACATTGTCTACAGTATTATCACCCTTAGTTGCGTTATCCATAGGAGAAGCTACATTAAGTTTCCAAGGGTAATATATCGTGTTTGTGGTGGTGTCAATAATTCTTAAGTCTAAGTCATTTACTAATCTAGAAGAAGTATTGTTTTGTAAGTCATTATCTGTAGTAAAAGGTACTGCGGCAGGGTCGATCCAAGAAATGGTGGCTTTTAATGGTTCTCCAGTTTTAGCAGTAATTGTCTTGGTAAATTTTACTCCAGAAGTTAATGAGTTTCTTTCAAAATACACTTTTTTATTTTTCTTGTCAATAACTAACTGGGCTGCTTTAGTAGCATCTGCAAATCCCCAACCATACCAGACGTCAGGTCCAGGATTCCCTGCTTCATTTGCAGTATGTGTTAATAATGCTTTTATTTCATCTGCTTTGAACATAAATCTACTGTCATTATTAATAACACGGCTAACTTCAGTTAATGCACCCGCTATTCCAGAAATTATTGGAGCAGAATAAGAAGTGCCGCTTCCTATTTCATAATCATTGTAAACGGTGTCTGTAGTATATTTTGCTACAGCCATTCTTGTTCCTACCGCTGAAATGTCTGGTTTTATAGCTCCATCTTTTCTTGGTCCTGCACTACTATAGTTAGATTTAATAACATCATCTTTATTTGTATATTGAAAATCAACTGTTGTTAATTGATCAGTTGCGCCAACAACAATAATATTTTTAGCTAGTGATCCCCAGCCAATACAATTGAATCCTAAACTGCAATTAGGATCTGGGATGATATCGTTGGCGGCAAATGGGATATAGGTTTTAGTATTATTGTCATATTTAAATTTAGCTTTTGTAGCATCATTGTTTGGATGAATTCCATAGTAATTTCCTGCAGATTTTACAACAATCTGATAAGGATTACTATAGATAATTTTGTCAAAATTTGCATCTTGAGTATAATAGCTACCATTATATGTGTCTCTTGTATTTAAATCATAATTACCAATCCAATAAAATCCAATTTGTGGGTAGGTTGAACTTGTAGAACTTGCATAGGTCCATCCTAAATTAATTCCATAAGAATGGTTAGAAATGTTATTTCCGTATGTTTCTAATTTTTGATAATTAGTTCCTTGGTTAGTTGTCGCAAAAGTATAACTGTCAATAGATATTTCGGATAAAACTCCCTTTGCTCCAGATTGTCCATATGGGTTCCCAAAATTTGTCTTTCCCATGGCTCCAATAATACCAGCTACACTAGTTGCATGAGTACTATAATATACTGAAGGATCATTTTCTTGATTAAAAATTCTAGGACTATTTACATTACCATTATTGTCGGCGCCAAACTCAATATGTTTTTCAAAAACTCTCCCCCCATCCATAACCATAATCTTTTGGGAACTACCATTAATAGAAATACCGTTTAATGAGGTTAAGTTTCCATTTTGAAGGGTTGTGATATTTGCACTTTTATTTGCTCTAGCATCATCACTTTCTAAAAAAACAGGAATGTTTCCAGCAAATCCAGCAATTTTTGCTTGCATTTCTTTTATTTGCTCATTGGTAAATTTTCCTTTATTTTGGTTTAAATATTTCTCAAGTTTTTTTTCGTTTTCAACTCTTTCTGTTGAGAATTTTTTTTGTAATTCATTGTTTTTTTGACCAAAAACAAAGTTAAGAGCGGATATACTCAATAAAAATATAAATGTTTTTCTCATATCAAATTAATTTTCAACAAATATAAAAAAAGAGATACTAATAGCTTAAAGAAAATATAAAATATTAAATAGATTCATTAAATTTTAATTTTTTTCGATTAAATTTGAACAAATTTTCTAAAGAATGTATTTGATTTTTGATACGGAAACTACTGGTTTGCCCCAAAATTTTAACGCACCCATCTCAGATTCAGATAATTGGCCAAGGATGGTGCAGATTGCGTGGCAATTGCATGATGATGAAGGTAAATTAATTGAAAATCAGGATTATATCATTAAACCTGAAGGGTACGATATTCCTTTTAACGCGACCAGAATTCACGGGATTTCTACCAAAATGGCCAAAGAAGAAGGAAAGGATTTGGCATGGGTTTTAGAAGAATTTAAAAAAGCATTAGAGAAAACAAAAGTTGGTGTAGGACACAACATTGATTTTGATTATAAAATTTTAGGAGCAGAATTTTTTAGAAAAGAAATCGAAAATAATCTTCAAGAAATTCCCAAAGCTGATACCATGGAATTGGGAACCGATTTTTGTGCTTTGCCAGGAGGAAGAGGAGGAAGATTTAAATCTCCAAAACTAGGCGAGCTTTTTGAAAAATTATACGGTTACCAGTTTGATGAAGCGCACAATGCTGCTGCAGACGTAAATGCAACCGCTCAGATTTTCTTCGAAATGGCGAGACAACGCATTATTCCTGCAGAGAAAATGCTTTGGAGTGATGAGCAATTCCAAAATTTTCAGAAAATTTGGAGTGAGCCGATTAAACCTTTTGATATTGTTATCAGAAGGCAAGTTGCAGATTCTAAGAAAAAGAAATCTACCGTAGATTTTGGCGATACCAAAGAAGTAGAAATTGGCGATTATTTCCATTTTCATAATCATACCATTTATTCTACACTTGCCGCTACTTCTCATTTTAATGAACTGATAAAAGTAGCTGCCGAAAATGATTTCAAAGCAGTTGGGATGGTGGATTTAGGAAATTTGATGGGTGCTTTCAAGTTTGTTTCCGAAGTTGAAAAATACAATGAAGATATCAAAAAAAAGAAAGCCGAAGCAGAAGAAAAAGGTGAAGAGTTTACTAAAACACCTTTGGTTCCAGTTTTGGGTTGTGAGTTTTATCTCTCAGAAAGACCAGAGCAGAAACAATTTACCAAAGATGATCCAGACAGAAGAACGAATATGGTTCTTTTGGCGAAAAATTTTCAAGGATATAAAAACCTCGCAAAACTATCGAGTTTAGGTTATACCAACGGTTATTATGCGGGTGTACCAAGGATTTCTAAGAAACAAATTGCCGAATATAAAGAAAATCTTATTGCTGTTACAGCAGGGATTTACGGAGATGTTCCAAATGCGATTTTGAACTTCGGGGAACAAAAAGGAGAGGAAGTTTTTCTTTGGTGGAAAGAGCAGTTTGGAGACGATTTCTATGTGCAAATTCAGAATCATGACATTGAAGAAGAAGAGCACTTAAACGAAGTTTTATTAGAACTAGCTGACAAACATGATGTGAAAATTTTAGCACAAAATGAAACTTTTTACACCAAAAAAGAAGATGCTAAAATTCAGGATATTATTACTTGTATCAAAGACGGAGAAAGAGTTTCTACGCCTATTGGTAAAGGTTTTGGGAAACGAAAAGGTTTAGCTAATGACCATTATTTTGTGCAAAATGCAGAAGAATTGAAACAAACTTTTCGTCAGTTTCCTGATGCTTTCGAAGCTTATACCGAATTTTTACAAAAATTTGAACCTTATACTTTAAAGCGTGATGTTTTGCTTCCGAAATTTGATATTCCCGAAGAATTTCAAAGTGAAGAAGATGAAAAGGACGGCGGAAAACGTGGCGAAAATGCTTATTTAAGACATCTGACTTACGAAGGTGCAAAGAAAAAATACGAAGAAATCACCGATGAAATCAGAGAAAGATTAGATTTTGAACTTGAAGTTATTGCCAATACAGGTTATCCTGGTTATTTCTTGATTGTTCAGGATTTCTGTAACGAAGCCCGTAAAATGGGCGTTTCAGTTGGGCCTGGTCGTGGTTCTGCTGCAGGTTCTGCTGTTGCGTATTGTATCGGAATTACCAATGTAGACCCAATTAAATATGATTTACTATTTGAGCGTTTCTTGAATCCAGAGCGTATTTCAATGCCCGATATTGATATCGATTTTGATGATGAAGGTAGAGATGCCATCATAAAATGGGTAATTGAAAAATACGGACAAATGAACGTGGCGCAGATTATTACTTACTCTGTTCTAGGCGGAAAATCAGCGATTAAAGATGCAGGAAGAGTTTTGGATGTCCCGATTCCAGAAACTATTGCGATTGCAAAATTAATTCCGGAAACACCAGGAATGAACATTGCGAAAGTTCTTAATAAACCAGAAAAATTAAAACCAGAAGATAAACCTTTAGCTGAAGAAATAAAAGCTATTCTGGCAAATCCAAATGATTCTCGCCATAAGGTTTTGGCTTCGGCACAGAAAATGGAAGGTTGCATCAGAAATACTGGAATTCATGCTTGTGGAGTAATTATTACACCAGAAGATATTTCGAATTTGGTTCCGATTTCTATTGCAGCAAAAGATGCAGGAATTTTGGTTTCTCAGTTTGATAACTCTGTTGCAGAAAGTGCTGGTTTGTTGAAAATGGACTTTTTAGGTTTAAGGACTTTAACCATCATTAAAGATGCGATAAAACTCATCAAACAACGTCACGGAATTGAAATCAATACAGATGAAATTCCACTTGATGATAAAAAAACCTACGAACTTTTCAAAGAAGGAAGAACGATTGGGATTTTCCAGTATGAAAGTGCGGGAATGCAAAAATACATGCGCGAACTGAAACCTACGGTTTTTGCGGATTTAATTGCGATGAACGCTTTGTACAGACCTGGACCAATTAAATACATCCCGAATTTCATCAACAGAAAACACGGTTTAGAAGAAATTGTTTACGACTTACCAGAAACCGAAGAATACTTAAAAGAAACCTACGGAATTACGGTTTATCAGGAGCAGGTAATGTTGCTTTCTCAGAAATTGGCGAATTTCACTAAAGGTGAAGCGGATACGTTGAGAAAAGCAATGGGTAAAAAACAGAAAGATGTTCTGGATAAAATGTACCCGAAATTTATAGAAGGTGGAAAAAAGAATAATCTTAACGAAGAAAAACTCAATAAAATTTGGAAAGACTGGGAAGCGTTTGCAGAATATGCTTTTAACAAATCTCACTCTACTTGTTATGCTTTAATTGCTTACCACACTGCTTATCTCAAAGCCAATTATCCTGCGGAATATATGGCGAGTGTGATGAGTAATAACATTAACAACACCAAGCAAATTACGCTTTTTATGGAAGATTGTAGAACGATTGGTGTAGATGTTTTAGGGCCAGATGTTAATGAATCTCAGTTCCAATTTGCTGTGAACGAAAAAGGACAAATCAGATTTGGTTTGGGAGCGATTAAAGGAATGGGAGAAGCGCCTTCTGAAGCCATTTATTTAGAAAGACAAAACGGAAGATTCAAGGATATTTATGATTTTTTTGAAAGAATGCCTTCATCGCAAGTTAATAAAAGAGTGGTAGAAAGTTTGGTGATTGCAGGTGCTTTTGACGAATTAGATTCTTATCACAGAGCGCAATATTTCGATGTAGATAATGCAGGAAGAACCAATATTGAAAAGCTTTTGCGTTACGGACAATCCTTCCAAGACAATAAAAACTCGGTGGAAAATTCACTATTTGCTGATTTTGCAGATGAGGTTCAGATAGAAAGACCGAAACTTTTACCTTGTGCAGAATGGCAAAATATGCATAAACTGAATCGTGAGAAAGAAATCATTGGTTTCTATCTTTCGGCGCATCCTTTAGATGAATATAAATTTCAGTATAAATTTATCAACGGAGAATTTTCTAAAAATTTCGTTTTAGAAGACAACAAAAAAGATGAAATTGCTCCAAATGATTTGTCTGCCAAGATTTTAGATGAGGAAACAGACGATGATGAAAGCATTGATATAAGTTTAGAAGTTTCAGAAGATGAAGAATTGGTAGAAGAATCTTCTGCGAAAAAAGCTGAACCAAAAGGAAACTTCAATTTCTTGAATTTAGACGAAATTGATGCGTTTAAAGAACAATTATTTCCTGCAGGAAGTCTTTTTGAAGCGCCAAAAGATTGGAAGGAAAGACAAAAAATGTTTGATAATGCTAGAGAATACACGGTTTCTGGCTTGATTACCGAAATGATTTTGAGAGATGGAAAAAATTCTGGCGAAAAGATTTGTTTCTTGACTTTAGAAGATTATACGGGAAGTTATAGTTTCAGATTAGGTGATAGAGATTATATGAAGTTGCGTGAAAAAATTGCCAAAGACCGATTTGTCATCGTAAAAATGAAATTTACACAAGGAAGCGAAGGCAGAGTTTTCACCAATGTTACCGATATTATGGATTTGAAAGATGCTTTCGAAAAGTATGCTAAATCGCTGTCGCTGATTATTCCTATAAATGAACTGAATAAAACAGATATAGAGTTTTTCAAAACACAATTGTTGGCAGAAAAAGGAGAACATAAGCTGAATGTTTTTCTCCAGAATCCTTTAGACAATACTTTTGTGGAAGCGAGAGCCTTGCATCAAACGATTAATATTAATAATCAATTGCTTGAAAAAATTCATGAATTTGGGAAATTTGAAATTTATTTAAACTAACATAAAGCCGAGATTTTGTCTAGTCATGGTCGGAAGATTTTTCTTCCGACTTTTTTGTTTTTTTGTTGTGAAGATGAAGTGATTTAACAGGTTGATTATCCGGTTTTTTTTTGTGATTGATTTTATCTAAAACGATATAGATAAAAACTTGGAAACTTTTTTTTGTTTTTTAGTTTCCATTGTTATACATTTGCACTCGTTTATGGAAGATAAGAATTTTTTTTGAACAAATTATTGTCGATGTTTCGTATTTATGGTGCTAAAACATTGACGATGGATGACATTGCGAAAGAGTTTTCTATATCAAAGAAAACTCTGTACCAGAAGTATAAAAATAAGGAAGACCTTATCCACGAAGTTCTGGAATTTATTTCGAATGAAGCAATAGATGCGGTAAAAGAAGTGCAAAAAAAGTATGATTGCCCTTTAGAAGTTCTATTTGTTTCGGGGAGTAGAATAGACGAAATTACTTGCCAAGAGAAAAACGCTTTCGTTTTTCAGTTGATTAAGTATTATCCAGATATTTTCCACGCGCATCAGAAATCAATCTCAGGAAAAGTATCTGTAACGGTTAAAAATAATTACGAGAAAGGAGTTGAGTTGGGGTATTTCCGAACAGACGTTCCGATTAATCTTTACATTAAATTTTTAATCTCTTTATTATTTGCGGTAGATGTATCGCCTATTTTTGAAGACGAAAAAGATAAGTTTCCTATTTCTATTGCGATGAAGATTTTTTATCTGGAAGCTATAGTTACTGATAAAGGTAAAAAAAACTTAATGAGTTGAGAGAAAAGTTCCAAAAAACAGAATTTTTGAAAACCATTTAATTGAATTTAAAAACTTAAAAAGAAAAATATATTTTATGAATAGAAAACCTTTTAAAGCAAGTCGCCTGAAAGTAGGCATTACTGTTGCTCTTATGGTTTTCGGCAGTGCTTCTGCAGACGCTCAGCAAGTAATATCTTTGCAAGATGCAATTTCGCAAGCACTTAATAACAAAGCGGAAGCGAAAAAAGCAGCTTTGGAAATTCAAAAAGCCGAATACAAAATTACAGAAGCAAGAGCAGGTGCATTACCACGCGTAAGTGTTGGGAGTAACCTAACTTATAATCCGATAATTCAGCAATCTGTAATTGAGTTTGGAGGACAGAAAACAGTAGTGAAAATGGGACAAACGTGGACTTCTAATATTTCTGCAACGGTAAATCAGGTACTTTTCGATCAAAAAGTATTTATTGGTTTAAAGGCAGCAAAATCTACCAGAGAGTTTTATGTCCTTAATGCACAACTTACAAATGAGCAGATTATTACCAATGTTGCTACTGCTTATTACAACGTTTTTGTGCAACAAGAAAACCTTAAAACGCTAGAAGCAAGTTACCAAAATACCGAAAAAGTTAGAAATATTATTAAAAGTTTAACGGAAAACGGTTTGGCAAAACAGATTGATTTAGATAGAACCAATGTTCAGTTAACCAATATTGGTGCTTCTAAGCAAAAAGTAGTGAATGCGGTAGAATTAACCAAAAATGCTCTGAAATTCTATATGGGAATTCCTATTGAAACGCCTATCGTTTTAGAAGAAAAAAGCATTGAACCGAGACCAGAAATTATTTCGAGTTTAGCTAATCTTGATGAAAGATCAGAAATAAAAGTCTTAGAAAAACAAAAAGAGCTTTTGCAATATAATAAAAAAGCTACAGAAGCTGCACTTTACCCTACAGTTGGTTTACAAGGGCAATATGGTTGGGCTGGTTTAGGGACTAAATTCCCATGGACAAATGGTTCTAGCAATGGTGTAAATTGGAGCGATTTTGCAGCGGTTGCACTAAATATTAATATTCCTATTTTCACAGGAGGTGCTACAAAATCTAAAATTCAACAAGCGCAAATTGATATTGAAAGTGTAGAACAAGATATAGAAAACACTAAGCAAGGTTTAAACTTAGATTATAGAAACTCTATCACAAATATAGAAAATGCACTCATCAATTTAGAAACCATGAAGGAAAATGTGAAGTTGGCAGAGAAAGTACAGAAAAATTCTCAGTCGAATTATCAGTACGGATTGGCTAATTTAACAGAGCTTCTGGATGCAGAAAATGCTTTAACCCAAGCAAAACAAAATTATGCTACAGCATTGTTAGATTATAAACAAGCTGAAATACAGCTTATTAAAGCTAAAGGAGAACTTAATACATTACAAAACCCTTCAAAATAAACGTATTTTAAAATGAAAAAATCTTTAATATATATTGTCATAGCTCTATTATTCGCAGGTTTTGCTGCTTATAAAATTGTAGATAATAAGAAACAGCAAACAGCTACAGTACAAGAAGTTGCTAAGCAAGTAGATAAAATAAATGTAAATGTTGAAACGGTAAAGTTTGATCATATCGATACAGATTATACAGCAAACGGTACATTTTTGCCAAAAGCAGAAACCAATCTTTCTTCTGAAATTTCTGGGAAAGTAGTAAGCGTTTTGGTTAAAGAAGGTTCTAGAGTAGGAGCCGGACAAGTGGTGGCAACCATCAAAAAAGATGCAATTGAGGTAGATATGTCTCAAGCGCAAAATAATTTACAAAACGCAATTATTGATAACCAACGTTACGAAAACGCCTTTAAAACTGGTGGTGTAACTAAGCAGCAGTTAGACAACTCTAGATTGCAACTTAAAAATGCGCAAGCTGCTGTACGTGCGCAAAGCGTTCGTGTAAACAATGCAGCAGTACGTGCTGGGATTAGCGGAACGATTAATAAAAGAATGGTAGAACCAGGTGCTGTAGTTTCTCCAGGAACGCCAATGTTCGAAATTGTGAATATCAACACGCTAAAACTTTCTGTTTTGGTTGATGAAAGTCAGATTTCAAAATTACAAATCGGGCAAGTCGTGCCAATTTCTGTAAATGTATATCCAGAAGATTCTTACAGTGGAAGAATTACTTTTATTGCACCAAAAAGTGATGCGTCTCTTAACTTCCCAGTAGAAATTGAAGTTTCTAATAATGGTAAACTTAAAGCAGGGATGTATGCAACAGCAGTATTCAAAACAAATAATGGCGCTTCTAACCAAAGTCTTTTAACAGTACCTGTTGAAGCTTTTGTAAATGGGGTAACTTCTGGTCAGTTATTTATTGTTGATAACAACGGAACTGCTAAGATGATTAAAGTACAAATTGGTAAAGTATTTGGTAACAGAGTACACGTTATTAGTGGACTTAAAGGCGGTGAACAAGTAATTACCAGCGGACAAATTAACCTAGATAATGGTTCTAAAATTAATATCATAAAGTAGTATGAAGTTAGCAGAAATATCGATTAAAAGACCATCGTTGGTTATTGTATTATTTACATTGCTAACGTTAGGAGGACTTTTGAGCTATTCTATGATGGGATACGAGCTCATTCCAAAATTTGAAACCAATATAGTAACTATTTCTACCGTATATCCTGGTGCTTCGCCAAGTGAGGTAGAAACATCTGTTACCAGAAAGATTGAAGATGCGGTAGGTTCTTTAGAAAACGTAAAAAAAGTAGAGGCTTCTTCTTATGAAAACCTTTCGGTAGTAATGGTAGTGCTTAATGCAGGTGCAGATGTAGATTATGCACTTAATGATGCACAGCGTAAGGTAAATGCTATTTTGGCGGATCTTCCAGATGATGTAGATGCGCCTTCACTTAACAAATTCTCATTAGACGATATGCCGATTATTACGATGAGTATCTCTAGTGATAAACTAAATAGTAAAGAACTTTATGATCTTTTAGATAAAAAAATTGAGCCTATTTTCTCACGTGTTAATGGAGTTGCACAAGTAAACCTAATTGGCGGACAAGAGAGAGAAATACAGGTAAATATTGATGATAAAAAGTTACAAGGTTACGGCCTTTCTATTGGCGAAGTTCAACAGGCTATTCTTAGTTCTAATATGGATTTCCCTACTGGTAACGTAAAGACTAGAGTTTCTAAATCTACCATTCGTTTATCAGGGAAATACAAGTCTGTTGATGAAATGAGCAATCTTGTAATTTCTAGTAAAAACGGTGCACAAGTTCGTTTGTCTGATGTGGCAGTGGTAATGGATGCTCAAAAAGACGTCGAAAAAATTGCACGTTTCAACCAACGTCCTACCATTTTAATGCAGGTTAAAAAACAATCTGATGCAAATGCGGTTGCCGTTTCAGAAAGTGTACAGAAAACAATTGATAAAGTAGTAAAAGATTATTCAGCGCAAGGCATTAATCTTAAAATTGTTAATGATACAACAACATTTACCTTAGATTCAGCCAACCACGTAATCTTCGATTTATTTTTGGCGATTGTTCTTGTAGCGATTGTAATGTTGTTGTTCTTGCACAGTGTTCGTAACGCCTTCATTGTAATGGTTTCAATCCCAATGTCGCTTATTGCTTCATTTATTGGGATGTATCTAATGGGCTATACGCTGAATTTAATGTCGCTCCTTGGTTTATCCTTGGTAGTTGGTATTTTGGTGGATGATGCGATTGTGGTATTGGAAAACATTTACCGACATATGGAAATGGGTAAATCTAAAATTAGAGCAGCTTATGATGGTGCAGCAGAAATTGGGTTTACCGTTGCAGCTATTACCTTAGTAATTGTGGTGGTATTTGTACCAATTGCAATGAGTAGCGGTTTGGTAGCGAATATTTTGGAACAATTCTGTGTTACAGTAGCTATCGCAACCTTGTTCTCGTTATTAGCTTCGTTTACGATTATTCCTTGGTTGTCATCAAGATTTGGAAAACTACAACATCTTACAGGTAAAAATTATTTTGAAAAATTTATCCTTTGGTTTGAGAAAGAGTTAGATGTTTTCACACATTGGATTACAGGGATTTTAGAATGGTGTCTTAAAACCGCTACAAGAAGAATATTAACTGTATTAATAACTTTTGTAGTGCTAATAGCTTCTTTTTCTTTGGTAGGTTTAGGCTATATTGGTACAGAGTTTTTCCCTAAAACTGATAGAGGACAGTTCTTGGTTCAAATGGAATTGCCAAAAGATGCAACCATCGAGAAAACAAACCAAATTACTTTAGAAGTTGAAAAATTCTTAAGAAAAGATAAAGATGTAGTAGATTTAATTACCACTGTTGGTCAACAATCTACTGGTTTTGGTGGAGCACAAGCTACTACTTATCAGTCAGAAATTCAGGTGATTTTAACAGATAAATCAGAACGTTCAGAAAGTACAGACATCTTAGCAGCTAAATTAAAAAGAGAGCTCGAAGAAAAATATACAGGTGTAGAATTTAAATCAGCTCCAATTGGTTTAATGGGTGCAGAAGGTTCTCCAATAGAAATGGTGGTTACTGCTCCAGATGTACAAACAGCGACTAAAGAAGCAACCAGGATTTTAGAATTATTGAAAAAAGTACCAGGTGCGGTAGATCCAGAATTATCTACAGATACAGGTAATCCAGAGATTAGAGTAAATTTTGATCGTGATAAAATGGCTGCTCTTGGGCTTAATGTAGCGTCTGTTGGTCAGGTAATGCAAACTGCATTTAATGGGAATACAGATGGCAAATTCAAAGCGGGTGAATATGAGTATGATATCAACATTAGACTAGATGAAAGCAACAGAAATTCCATCGAAAATGTAAGAAACATCTTGTTTAAAAACGCAAAAGGCGAGCAAATCCGTTTAAGTCAGTTTGCTAATGTAGATATGTCTTCAGGGCCAAGTTTATTGCAACGTCGTGATAAATCTCCAGCTGTAAAAGTACTTTCTAAAGTAGTTGGGCGTCCTGTAGGAGATGTGGCGACTGAATGGACAAACCAATTTATGGATAGCAAAGACAAACCAGCAGGAGTAGAATATATTTGGGGAGGAACCATGGAAATCCAAAGTGAAGGTTTTGGTACCTTAGGAATTGCTTTATTAGCAGCGATGATTTTGGTTTATCTAGTAATGGTATCTTTGTATGATAGTTTTGTGCATCCGTTTGTAGTATTATTCTCTATTCCGTTGGCATTAATTGGGGTAATGCTCATTTTAGCCATTACAGGCAATTCACTGAATATTTCTACCATGATGGGAATGATTATGTTGATTGGGCTTGTAGCGAAAAATGCCATCTTATTGGTGGACTTCACCAATATGAGAAAAGCCGCAGGAGAATCTACTCACGATGCTTTAATACAAGCCAACCACGCACGTCTTCGTCCTATCTTGATGACAACTATTGCGATGATTTTCGGGATGTTGCCAATTGCATTAGCAAACGGCGCAGGTGCAGAGATGAATAAAGGTTTGGCTTGGGTAATTATTGGTGGTTTAACATCATCTTTATTCCTTACGCTAATTATTGTACCAGTAGTATATTCTATTTTTGATTCTATTCTTAGAAGAATGGGCAAGCACGAAAAGATAGATTACGAAGCAGAAATGAAAGCAGAATATGTACACAAAGAACTAAGTGAAGATGGTTTTACGCCAAAACATTTAGATTAAAAATATACAGATAAAGAATTGAAGATTAAATTCTGAAAATTCTTACTGTCATAGTTTTGTTTTAATAGTTTATTTTGATAATTCTCACTCCTAAATATTGGAGTGAGAATTTTTTTTACGAAATTTACGCTTAATATGAAGATAGTGTTATTATGAAAAAATATTTTTTATTAATCTTGTTACTATATCAGAGTTTTTTCTCTCAAAATACGATAGGAGTTTTTAATGATGGTTTTATATTTACCAATGCCATACAAGGAAATCCATCATCTTTTTTACAAAGTTCTAATCCTTGGGAATTAAATATTATTTCTACTGATGTATTTTTGAACAATAATTATGGATATATCTCTAAACAGAACGTTTTAGGTGTTTTGGGAGAAAAGGATTTTGTTGTGAATGATGATAAAAGTTCACCAGATTTACCTAAGAATACTATCGGTTTTGGTGTGTATAAAAAATTTGATGGTCACTTTCAAGCAGACGTTCTAGGTCCCGCAATTGCCGTAAAATTCAAAATTAAAGACCAAGATTTTGCAGCAGGATTTTATACCAGATTAAGAACTTTTGGTAATTCCTTTAATTTAGACGGAAATTATAAATATGATAATTTTGTTCATCAACCATCATTTGCCTTAGATTTTAAACCCTTTTCAGGAAGTTTGGCCACCTTGCAAGAAAATAATTTTTTTATTTCTAAGTCTTTTTTTCAAACAAAGTCTTCTGAGTTTAATATTGGATTAAATTTTAAACACTCTAAAGTTTGGGATGCATTAATAGTTAAAGAGAAAAATTCATTTGATTTCAAATATGATAAAGCTTCCGCAACTTTTGAATACAATCATTATGATGTAGAAGCTTTGGTTACGACTTCTGTCAACTTTGATAATAATAGTTATGAACCCAAAGATTATGGACACTCTATAGGTGGCGATATTGGTTTTACATATGTAGATTACGGAGATTATGACAAAGAAAAAGGGGAGTATCTTCAAAAATTGGCATTTTCTGTTACAGACATAGGTTTTATTAAAGTCAATGGAGAAAAGCATATCTTTAAAGGCGATCCATTTTTGATTGATAGAACTAACGATTTTCAACACTTAACAAGCATCTCTGATTTTTTACAAGAACTAAGTTCGCATGTTTATGGTGATCCAAACGCTTCTCTTGTTGGAACTCAGTTTACAGTTGCTTTACCTACAGCTTTGCATTTATCTTATAGTGGAAATCTTCTCAAAAATAGATATGTAACTGTAGGGATTAATCAAAGAATTCCTTTGCATAAATATGCCTTTAAAATGCCTAATCTTTTATATGTAAATTTGGCTAAAACACACCGCCTATTTACCTATTCAGCACAATTATCCTTATTTGAGTATAAAAAACCTCAATTGGGTGCATATCTTAGATTTGGTCCATTTTTTATAGGAAGTGATAATATTTTACCTGTTTTTTTTAGACAAGATGAACTTAATGCTTTTGATGTCTATTTTGGATTTAAAATTTATCCTTTTTGGGACAGTTCAGAATCTCGAAGAGCTAGAAAGGAATGTTATTGTGATAAATAAGATTAGAAAATAAAAATAATTGCAATGAAAATTGCAACTGTTTTTTTATGATATAAAATAGGTTTAATTATTAATCTTAGCATTTTAGGAATTCCTAACTTTGCGCAGTAAAAACTTAAAGATGGAATCAGAAATGTTGCAAGAGAAACCTTTAATCGAAAAATATAATGATTTACTCTTAGATATAGGCTCTACATTGATGGTTGCAGGTGCGCATTGTGGTAGAATAGAACGAAATATAAAGCGTATTGCAGATGTTTTCGGGGTAGATATAGAAATTTTTTATTCTTTCAATGGTATTATTCTCACTACTAAAATGAGAAACAACCCTTCGGAAACCGCCACTCATTATAAAAGATTGCCAAGTCATGGTGTACATTTCGGGATTCTCAATGAAATAAGTTTGCTTTCTTGGAAGGTGGTGAGTGATCATCTAGATTATCCACATGTGAAAAGAGAGTTCGAAAAAATTAAGAAACTTTCTCATCATAAACGAATTCAAATTGTTCTAGGAGTAGGAATTGCTTGTGCATCTCTTTGTATTTTAGCCAAAGGAGATTTTATAGATGCCACTTTTGCGTTTTTTGCTTCTATGCTAGGAATACTTGCGAGACAAGAAATTTCAAAACGAAAATTTAATGTAATGTTAGCGATTAGTGGTGGAGCATTTGTCACCAGTTTTATCGCTTCCATTAATGTTTTTTATGGAATAGGAGCACTCCCCGAAAAAGCATTGGCCACATCAGTGCTGTATTTGGTTCCGGGTGTTCAATTGGTGAATGCCGTTATAGATTTAATCGAAGGATACGTTGCAACAGCTATTGCAAGAGGTTTTTATTCTGGATTTCTCTTATTGTGTATTGCTGCAGGAATGGCTTTGAGTATTCTAATTTTTGGAATTAATAATTTTTACTAAAATGGATTTTTTACAATTAATCATAAAAGATTTTAGCTTCGCATTTTGTGTAGCCATTGGTTTTGGAAGTTTATTCAATACTCCAAACAGAGTTTTATTAATCGCAGGATTATTAGGTGGTTTAGGTCACGCTTTGCGTTTTACTTTGTACGAAGGCGTAGGTTTAGGGTTAATAACTTCTACACTTTCCGGAACTGTTCTTATTGGTTTATTAGGAATTGTTTTGGCGCATAGAGTTCACACTCCGCCTATTGTTTTTACCATGCCAGCTTGTATTACCATGATTCCCGGAATGTACGCATATAAAACCATGTTGGGTTTCATTCGATTGACAGACGAAAGCGGATTAGTCAGAAATCCTCAAGATTTAGACAATACTTTTCACAATTTGGTTCTTACTGCTTCTTTATTGTTTTGTTTGGCAGTCGGAATTTCCATCGGTGTATTGCTTTTCAGACAATCGAGTGTGAAAATGCTGAAATTTGCCCACAAAAGAAAAATAGAAAACGATTAGTCTTCTATTTTTACGCTGGTATAATGAGCAAAAGCTTCTTCTAAATTATTGAATTTCCCTTTAAAATCTGCAATATCAGCATCTTGAATAATGTTTCCTTGATGAATCAAAATCACTCTGGTACAGAGCGCTTCTACTTCTTGCATAATGTGAGTAGAGAGAATTACGGTTTTTTCTTTGCCAATTTCTTTAATTACATTTCTAATTTCTAGAATTTGATTCGGGTCAAGACCATTGGTAGGTTCATCTAGAATCAATAAATCTGGAGCATGAAGAATCGCTTGAGCCAAGCCAACACGCTGTTTGTATCCTTTCGATAACTGAGAAATTTTCTTTGATTTTTCGGGAGTGATTCCTACTAAATCTATGATTTCATCTACTTTTTCTTTAGAAATCTGGTGAATATCTGCCACGAATTGCAAATATTCTTTCACATACATTTCCAAATAAAGTGGATTATTTTCTGGCAAAAAACCGATGTTTTTCTTTACTTCTGTTTCGTTTTCGGTAATGTTTTTTCCATCAAAAATAATTTCTCCTTCCTCTATTTTTAGAGCACCAACAATAGATTTCATCAAGGTAGATTTTCCCGCACCATTCGGTCCTAAAAGTCCTATGATTTCATTTTTGTCAATATCTAAATTGATGTTGTGAAGCGCTGTTTGTTCACCAAATTTTTTTGTAAGATTTTTGATTTCTAAAGACATAAGTAATCCGTAATAAGAAATAGTAATTTGTTAACGCAAAAATAGAGATAATATTTTGAAAATAGAGTTCCGTAAGAACGATTGATTTTATAAAATTGGAATTTCTTCCAAAAAGAAAATCCCAAGAAAATTCTTGGGATTTTTGTGACCTCGACAGGATTCAAACCTGTAACCTTCTGAGCCGTAATCAGATGCGCTATTCAGTTGCGCCACGAGGCCGAAATTCGGTTTGCAAATATAATGCTTTTTTGCTTTCTTTGAAGAATGAAATCATATTTTTTTGCTTTTTTTGCGTTATTGGTGGTAATTTCTTGTAAAAAAGAAACTTATCAATTGTCCACAGATTGGATTGTTATTTCTAAAAACATTCAGTTCAAAGAAAATGGCGATTTTTTACTCTTAAAATCAGGAAAACATCAGTATAAAATTCCTCATTCTAAATTGCCATACCAAAAAATTATGTTGCTCAACGCAAGTTTGGTTGGTTATTTTATAGAATTAGGTGCAGAAGAAAAAATCATTGGCGTTTCCAGTCCAGAATATATTTTTTCAGAGAAAATACAGAAATCAATCCAAGAAAATAAAATTCAAAACATCGGAAACGAACAGAAATACAACGTAGAAAAAATCATCGCGTATCAACCAGATGCTATTTTCACCAATTACGTTGCCAGTTTCGAGAATACTTATGAAGTTTTAAAGAAAAACGGAATAGAAATTATCTTTATTGATGAATATTTAGAAGAGAAACCCCTCGAAAAAGCAAAAATAATAGAGGTTTTCGGTAAACTTCTCGGTAAAGAAAAAGAAGCATTAGAAAAATATTCAGAAATTGAAAAAAATTATAATTCGTATAAGAATTTAGCAGCAAAATCTACGAATAAACCGCAAGTTTTAACCAATGAAATCTACGGAAATCAATGGTTTGTAGCAGGCGGAAACTCTCAAATCGCACATTTTATCAAGGATGCAAATGCCCAATATATTTTTGGAGATAATTCAGAATCTAAATCTACCCCCAAAAGCTTCGAAGAAGTCTTTTCTAGAGCCGAAAATGCAGAATTTTGGGTAAATGTAGGAAATCATAAAAACAAGAAAGATTTACTTCAAATCAACCCGAATTATGCGAAGATGAAAGTCTACCAAAAAGGCGATATTTACACGATTTCTGGTAGAGAAAAAGGTTCTGCCAATGATTATTTCGAAAGTGGAGTGGTGAGAGCAGATTTAGTTTTGAAAGACTATATTAAAATTTTTCATCCAGAGATTTTTCCAAAAGATTCATTATTGTATATGAAAAAACTGAATTAGTCGTTATTTTTGCAACTTGAATCAACTATTATAGATTACATTTTTATGTGGAAATTTATTAAGAAACTATTTTATACCATTGCCATCATCAGCATTTTTTCTATTATTTGGGGAAGATTTTTTAATCCGATTATTACCATTACGCAAATAGAAGGTTTGGTGAAATATCAAAAACTAGACAGAGATTACATCAGTTTTGATGAAATGGGAAGAAACGTAAAAAAGGCTGTCATTGCGAGCGAAGACCAGAATTTTTACAGACATAATGGTTTTGATTTTCAAGCCATCCAAAAAGCATTTGCCGATAATCAAAAAGGAAAAAAATTAAAAGGAGGAAGTACCATTTCTCAACAAACCGCTAAAAATATTTTCCTTTGGAACGGCAGAAGTTACGTAAGAAAAGGTCTGGAAGCTATTTTCACCTTTATCATAGAAAAAGTTTGGAGCAAAGATATTATTTTAGAACGCTACCTGAATTCCATAGAAATGGGACAAGGCGTTTTCGGGGTAGAAGCAGCAAGTCACTACTATTTTGGGAAATCTTCGGCAGATTTAACCAAGTCAGAAGCAGCTTGGATTGCAGTTTGTCTTCCAAATCCTAAAAAATATGACCCGAAAAATCCTAGTTCTTATCTTTCTAGAAAACATTCTTGGGTGATGAGACAAATGAATTACGTAAATTTGGAGTAAATAAAGACAATTCGTGAGGTTTCAATTCAATACATCGCAAAGTTCAGCAGAGATTCTTGATAAATATTTTTCTATCAAGAACGAAACGCGTGAATTAAAACCTCTTACAGAACTTTTTCATTCTTTACAAAAAGAAAATTTCTCTAATTTTTTAACTTTTCTTAAAGAGCACGAAGAAATAAGACAAAACTTGGTGTATTACATCAATACTGTCTTTATGGGAAGAGCTTTTAACCTTTCTCTTACCGAAGCCAATATTCTTTCAGAAGACGCTTTTTTTCCGGAATTAAGAAAAAGAATTTTGTCAAAATTTCTACCACCAGTAGAAGATGATAATAATATTTCTAACGTCATCTCAAACGTTTTTTTCAGAGATAATGCTGATTTTAAATTCATCAAAAAAGTTTCTAGACAAGAATCTGATGAACTTTTCAGAATGTTGGAAATCGACCGCATGATTCTACAGCCAAAAGTGAAAAAAGAACTTCTTTTTTCGATGAATATTTTGGCGTGGAGAGCTATTGGAAACGCTTTAGATGTAGATGTGCTGAAAATGGCTCCAGAATATAAAAATTTCGACAATCCATTTTTGGCATTACAAGATGAGCTAGATATTCTTATCAGCGATTTCAAAAAGAATCAAGCCATCGTTCTTACTTCTAAAGATAGTCATTATAAGCAAATTAAAATTTATCTTCAACAATGTTTTGCTTTCATCAGCAAAGCGTTCAAAAATGCTTCTAAATACGGAATTTCTGGTAAAACCAATCAATCTCTACTGAAAATTCGTCAACAATTACAACGTATTTCAGAAATTTTAGAACTTCTAGTCATTGATGATGAAAAAGATGTGATAAGAAAGTCTAAAAATTTGGTTATCAATATTTTAGATTATAAATCTCACCGAAATAACATCCGAGATTTATTCAATGATAGCACCACATTGCTTTCGCATCTCATTACTACACATACCGCAGAAACAGGAACCAATTACATTACGACTTCGCCAAAAGAATATCTTAAAATGTTCAAAAAAGCAAGTGGTGGTGGAATTATTGTAGGTGCGCTTTGTGTTATAAAAATGTTGTATGCTTATGTTCCAGGCAGTGAATTTTACCATGCATTTTTATACTCTTTTAATTATGCGATGGGTTTCATTATGATTTATTTAATGAATTTCACGTTGGCTACAAAACAACCAGCCATGACTGCTGCAACGATGGCAAAAGTGCTTTCTGAAGGGAAAAATAATTCTAAAAATTATTTAGATTTTGCCCATTTGGTTTCCAAATTATTCAGAAGTCAGTTCATTGCGTTTGTAGGAAATGTATTGCTGAGTTTCCCGATTGCTTTGGCCATTATTTATGGTTTAGAAATTCTTTTCGGACAGAATTTTGCCATTGAAAAATCTTCTACCTTACTCAAAGATTTAGACCCATTTCATTCTAAAGCTTTATTGCATGCCGCTTTAGCGGGAGTTTATCTTTTCATTTCGGGGATTATTGCGGGAAATGTAGGCAACACCTCTGTTTTTTATAAAATACCAGAGCGAATTGCCAAAAATCCTTATATCCATTACCTTTTCGGAAGAAATTTTGCCGAGAATCTTTCACAATATTATTCTAAAAATTGGGCGGGAATTATGTCTAACCTTTGGTTAGGGATTTTCTTAGGTTCTACAGCTACCATCGGTAAGTTTTTTGGACTGGATTTAGATATTCGTCATATTACTTTTGCGGCAGGAAATTTTGCATTAGGATTATACGGAAAAGAATTTTCAATTGATACCCAAACGTTTATTATTGCTTTTGTAACGGTATTTTTGATTGGTTTCTTAAACTTTATAGTAAGCTTTGGATTGTCGATGGTTTTAGCATTCCGTTCTAGAAAAGTGAACTTTGGTGAGGTGAGAAATCTTAACCGCAGTATCATTAAATATTTCTTCAAAAATCCGCTGATTTTCTTTTTCCCAATTCGTTCTGTGTTAGACGAAAGAGCCAAAAAATTAATTTCGGATACTACAAAACATACACATCCATAAATTGGTCGGCGCCAAATTCTTCTTGAAATTTCTTGAGGAAAAATGACTTTTTCATTCTAAAATCATTTCTGAAAAGTGGAGATTTTATTCTGATTTCTAGAATTTTTTCATTCAGATTTACGCTTTCTATTTCTTTGAAAAATGCTTCGTCTAAATAGTTTTTCAAAAAATCCTTGACTTGTAAAGCCAATAATTTATCCTCAAAACCATACAACTTGGCAAAACTTTTCACCAATTCAGAACTTTGATATTCTCTTTTCTTTTTCATGTATTTGCGAGCGCAGCGAAGCAATTTGTTTTTATTTTCCCACAGATTTCACAAATTTTTATCAGCAAAATTAGCTCAATCAGTGCGAAATTTTATTTTTTAATCTGTTTTTCAATTTCCAAAAAAGCAAAATTTACAGCTTCTTTTTCAGTTCTAAAATAGTGTAAATTTTCTTTATTTCCTCTTTCATAATAAAACCAAACATATAAACTTCCAAATTTTTCCAAACCAAAGCCTTCATTTCCATATTTGCCGAAATTGCCAATTAAGTAAAAATCTAATTCAGGATAATTAATTTTTAGATAATTTTCAAGTTCTATTATAGTCTTCATATTACTTGGCTCTTTTTACTTTTTACTTGGCTCTTAAATCTGAAAGATTTTCGATTCTTCATTAATCCTTTTCACCACAGATTCTGTACGTTCTCTATGCGTGTCTGTAATGAATATCTGTCCGAAATTCTGCTGGTTCACCAATTCTATCAACTGAGAAACTCTATTGTCATCTAACTTATCAAAAATATCATCCAAAAGAAGAATAGGATTTTTATTCGTGATGTCTTTTATTCTTTTGATTTGAGCCAATTTCAGAGCAATGAGGAAAGATTTTTGTTGACCTTGACTTCCGAATTTTTTAATCAAATTTCCGTTCATTTCGAAGCGCAAATCATCCTTATGAATTCCTCGTGAAGTGTAAGTGAGAACCCTGTCTTTTTCGAGGTTTTCGCTTAAAATTTCTTCAAAATTTTGTTCATTCAAATTACTTTCATAAATCACAGTAACTTTTTCGTTTCCTTTTGAAATAATCTCATAGAAATGTTGAATTGTTGGTAAAATAGAGGCTACAAAACGTTGTCTTTTTTCAAAAATTTGAGTTCCAAATTTGGTTAAAGGTTCGTTGTATATTTCAAGCGAATCGAGGTCGAAAGTTCTGTTTTTAGCAAAATATTTGAGCAATGCATTTCTTTGTTGAAGCGTTTTTTGGTAATGAATCAGGGCAAAAAGATAATCAGAATCGGTCTGAGAAATCATGGCATCTAGAAATTTTCTTCTGCTTTCGCTGCCATCAGAAATGAGGTTCGCATCATAAGGAGAAATCATCACACTGGGCAAAAATCCAATGTGGTCTGCAATTCTTTCGTAGGTTTTATCATTTTTTTTAATGATTTTTTTACCTTCTTTTGGCAATTGCACTTTGATGATGTCATTTTTTTCTTCTCCTTGAATTTCTGCTTCTATCGCAAAAAAATCACTGTCGTGTAAAATGTTTTGAGCATCAAGATTTCCCAAAAAACTTTTTGCCATAGAAAGATAATGAAGTGCATCTAGAATATTGGTTTTTCCAGCGCCGTTATTTCCCACGAAACAATTGATTTCTGGCGAAAAATCGAATGATTTTTCACTGTGATTTTTGAAATTGAATATTTTCAGATTTTTGATGATCATGTAGCAAAATTACTTCAATAAAACGAGAATTAAAAACGGCATTAGGCTTAAACTTTCCATTAAAAAAGAATAATACCAATCTTCACGTTTTTGATGAGAAAAATAAATTAAGATAGAGGCAAAGGTAAAGGTTAAGAACAGCGAAATTGCAAATTCAAATTTCAGAAAATATATCGTCAAAACTGAACTTAAACATAGAAAAATATAACTTAAATACTTCGTGTTTTGAATGCCGATTTTCATAGGTAAAGTTGTGAAATCATCTCGTTTTAAATCTCTAATTTCGAATGGGAAAGTAATGGCAGAAGTATAGAAAAAAATAATAAAAAACCACGCCCAATTCATCTCTTTCAGAGGAAACCAGACCAAACTCAGCGCCCAAATAAATCCCACATAAAAAGTTTTGACCAAAGAAAATTGTCGAAGGTTAATGTTTAGAAAATCTGCGTTGTAAATAAAACCAAGAATTAAAACAATCAGCCATTTCAAGTAAAAATTCAGGTCAAAATATTTCAAAAGAATGGAACTGATAAGAACAAATCCCAAAATATTCCAAATTTTTGCAAATTTTCTTTTGTGATAAATGGTAAAAAAATATCCATTCCAAAATGTAAGGAAAAGTAAGAATGCTAAAGTATTTTGGTAAGATTCTTGCTCTTGCAAGATGAAAACGCCTAATAGCGTTGCACACAGAGAAACATAAATCTGCGACTTTAGTAGAATTTTTTTTAGTAAATTTATAACGTTCATTAAGCAAATATAAAAACACTTTGTCATTCTGAATGAAGCAAAGCGAAATGAAGAATCTATTTTTGATTTTTCGTGACATTTTATTCTAATGCAATAAAAATCTTTTTTGATTATGAAAAAACTAACCCAAATCTTCATTTTACTATTCCTTATTTGGAATATTACTCCTATGAAAGCTCAAAAATACTATGACCAACAATGGAAGAAAATTTCTGAAAATTATAAGAAAGGAACTTATAAATCTAATCTTCCGCTCATTTTAGACATTCAGAAACGTGCAATTTCAGAAGATAATGCAATTCAATTGATTAAATCTTTGAAAGCGGAATTAAGCGTGATTGACCTTACCGAAGATGATACTCAAAATGATACTGCTTCTCAATTTTTTAAAAAATTACAATCTTTTGACCAAAAATTAAAAGGCGAACAAAAATTGGTTTTTCAAGTATTGTTGGGAGACTTTTTTCAAGATTATTACGATGAAAATCAATGGAAAATTAACCAAAGAACGAATGTAAATACTGGAGAAAAGCAAGATTTTTCTCAAATCGAAACATGGAGCAAATTAGATTTTAAAAATTATTTTGCCCAACATTTTTCTGAAATTTCAAAACAAGATGCAGCGTTACAAAAAATCACCATTTCAAAATATGCAGAGATTTTTGATGGAGTAGAAGATATTGCTTATTTCCCTAGTTTTTTTGATTATAAATCAATGCAATATATTGATTATCTTCAAAATAATTATTATTTTACTAAAAATGAATTGAAAGAAAATCAGTCTAAAATTTTTGGAATTTATGATGCGTTAATTGTTAAAAATTCAGGAAATGCTCAATTGTACTTCAAACATCAAAAATTGAATGACGATTGTGCTTTTACCAACTGTAAAAACAAACAAGAACAATTAATTTCTCTTTATAATTCAGCAACAGAAGGCGATTATAAGGTTTTAATCTCTCAAGAAATCATTTCCAGTCTTCAAGGAGAACAAAAATTTGATGAAGCGCTTTCTTGGATTGAAAAAGTGAAAAAAGCCTATCCAAAATCTAAATTTTTAGAAAACATCAAAAATCAGGAAAATCAAATCAAACAGCCTTTTGTCAATATAAAATTTGAAACGTCCACTTTGCCGAATCAACCGATTCATTTGGTTGCAGAATACAAAAATATGTCACAGTTTTCGCTCAATATTTATGAAGTGAAATCTGATTATCAAGGCTTTTTGAAGTATATTTATAATTCTTGGAACAAAGATTATTTTTCTCAACTCAAGAAAACTTTGGTAAAAAAAGATACTTTTCCTTTGAAAAATTTCAAAGATTACACTTCTCATAAAACTTCGCTGGAAATTGCACCACTTCCTTCGGGAATTTACGTGGGAGAATATTTGGTAGATGGCAATGTTCAAGACCATTTTTACTTTATTACCGCTAATTCTAGAATTATTTTTAAGAATAAATCAGACCAACAAATTTTCGCAAATGAATTGCAATTGGTGCTCAGAAATAACGGGAAAATTTTACCAAAAGAAAACTTAGAGTTTTATGAATATGTTGCTCAACAAAATGTAGAAAAATCTGCTGGAGTTACAGATGCTAAAGCTGGTTTTAAAATTCCAGAAAATGATAAAAAACGCTATTATCGCTATGTTTTGGTGCGTCAACCTTCTACTAATGATGTAAATCTTTTGCAAGTCTATGGCAATCAGTATGATACCTCTTTTAACACTAGAATTGAAGTAGAGCAAGCTCAAATTTTCTTAGACAGAGCGATTTACAGACCTGGACAAACTGTTTATTTTAAAGTAATTGGAACCGCTTTCAGTAGTGAAACCAACAAAGAAAAAGTAACGCCAAAAGTGAAGTTGAATATCACTTTGAAAGATACAAATGGTGAAGAAATTTCTACTCAAACTTTAACTACCAATGAATTTGGTTCTGTGAACGGAAGTTTTACGCTTCCGCAAGGAAAACTGAACGGACAATTTACAATAGAAGTAGATAATGACGACGATAATGTGACGGATTATGTAATTGATGGTTATAAAAGTTTCAGAGTGGAGGAATACAAAAGGCCGAAATTTGAAGTGAGTTTTGAACCGGTAAAACAAGAATATCAGTACGGACAAACCATTGAATTGCAAGGAAAAGCGATGATGTTTTCGGGAGTTCCGCTCAATAATGCTACCGTAAATTATGAAATCAAAAAACAGAATATTCGTTGGAGATATTTCTGGTGGTATCCTCGTGGAAATGATAACGAGAACTCAATTCTTGGTGAAGTAAAAACCAATGAAAAAGGGGAATTCACCATAAAAATTGACCTCAAAAAAGATGAAACTTTAGAAGGAATTCAGATTGATAATTATCAAATCAATGCTTCTGTTACCGATATTAACGGAGAAACACAATCTGACCAAACCAATCTAAAAGTGGCTTCGGTTTCGCATTATATTTCACTTTCAGATACTAAAGAAAATTATTTTACAGATGAAAATGTCAATGTAAAAGTAGAAACTAAAAATTACAACGACCAGATTTTAAAGAAAAGTTACACCGCAAAATTGTCAAAATTATCAACTCAAGAAAGAGTTTTCAGAACCAATTTTGAAAATGAAATTCAGAATGCGCCAATCTTTAGCAAAGAAGTTTTTGTACAGAAATTCCCTCATGATTATTTTGAAAAATCGGAGAAAGAGAATAAAGTTGAAAGCAAAATATTTGAACGAATAGAAAGTCCAAATACTAAAGACCAATTACCAATTACCAATTTAGATTTAGGAAAACTTTACGCTGGAAAATACAAACTCGAACTCTTTAACATCGAAGGAAAAGATACCATCAAAACGGAGAAAATTTTTGAAGTTTTTGATAAAGCTAAACTTTCTGAAAATCAAAAGCCTTTCTTAAAAGTAATTCCCGTAAAATCTGAATACAACAGAACTGAAAAGGCGAAATTCTACGTTTATTCAGCCATTCCAGATGCTTTGGTCAATGTATATGTTCAAAACGGTGATGGAAAAACGCAATTTGAGCAATTACCGATTAAAAACGGAATTTTAGTTTATGAAGTTCCACTTCCGAAAGATATTAGCATAGAAAATCTGAATGTTCAGTTTCAAATGATTGCTTTCAATGATGTGCAAACTGTTTCGCAAGATGTGAAAATTTCTTCGGATAAAAAGCCTTTGAAAATAGAATTGGTAACGTTTAGAGATAAATTACAACCGAATTCCAAAGAAAAATGGAGTGTGAAAATTTCTGGCGATGCCAAAGAAAAAGTAACTGCCGAAGTTCTAGCGAATATGTATGATAAATCTTTAGACCAATTTGCGGTAAATACTTATTCTTGGCAAAGTCTTTACAGTAAACCTTACTGGATTTCTCAATACGGCATCAATGAAAGTTTAGACCAAAAATATTACAGCAAAAGACTAAAATATTTTAATAATTTCGGTGTTAATAGACCTGATTTTGATTGGTTTGATGGAGGAATTTATAACAGAGGAATAAGAATTAGAGGAGCAAAATCAATTGATGAAGTTGTAGTTACGGCATATGGTTCAAAAAGAAAAGAAGAATCTTTAGGTTATGCTAAAATGGATTCAATGTCAGCTCCACCATCAACTCCACCACCACCAAACATTGATATAAAAGAAGGTCAAGATGGTCCTTATGAAATAGAAAATATAAAAATTCGCCAAAATCTCAACGAAACCGCATTTTTCTATCCAAATTTAATGACGGATAAAAACGGAAATGTATCGTTTGAATTTACATCTCCAGAAGCGCTTACACAATGGAAATTGATGTTTCTAGCACATACCAAAAATGCACAAGCCGCCACTTTAGAAAAAACGGTGGTTACGCAAAAAGAATTTTCGGTAACACCGAATTATCCTAGATTTTTGAGAGAAGGTGATGAATTGGTTTTCAAATCTAAATTGAGCAACTTAACGACTCAACAACTCAACGGTTTTGCGAAATTGCAAATATTAGATGCTTTCACCAATGAAGATATTACCGAAAAATTTGGAATTAACCAGTTAAATGCAGCTGCTGGTTACAACGTAGAACAATCATTTACACTCAATGCAAATGTAAGCACAACCGTTCAATGGAATGTAAAAGTTCCGAACGGAGTTTCCTCAATAATTATCAAAAACGTAGCAAAAGCTGGTCAATTTTCTGATGGTGAACAAAAAGCAATTGCGGTTTTGCCAAATAGAATGTTGGTTACTGATGCAGTTCCTGTTTTTGTGAAAGAAGGACAAACCAAGACCTTTGTTTTAGAAAATCTGAAAAATAATAATTCTAAAACGGCAACCAATGTTTCCAATACTTTAGAATTGACGACCAATCCCATTTGGGAAGTGATTTTTGCGTTGCCAAGTCTCAAAAATGATAACAATCTTTCGGCTGATGTGGTTTTCAATAAATGGTTTGCCGATGTTTTGGCGTCTGAAATTTTCAAAGCCAATCCGAAATTGAAAACTGTTTTTGATGAATATCAAGCAAAAGGTTTATTGAATTCAAATTTGGAGAAAAATCAAGAATTGAAACAATTATTGTTGGAAGAAACACCTTGGGTTTTAGATGCTAAAAACGAAACCGAACAAATGCAGAAATTGGCAAGATTGTTCGATGCGAATACCATGCGAAATTCAATCAACGATGATTGGAGCGAACTGAAAAAACTGCAAAATCCTGATGGTGGTTTCTCATGGTACGCTGGTTACCCAAGTTCATACTACAATTCCTTATATATTTTGAAAAATTTAGGTAGAATTAATGAATGGTTGAAAGGAAATCTGGCAGATTATCAATCTACCGAACAAAAAGAAATGGTTTCTCAATTGGTGAAATTTGTGGATAATGAAGTGAGCAAATATTTCGATGTAAATACGGTTGCTGAGCGTAGTCGAAGCAATGTTTGGAATAATTATGTGTTAGATTATTTGGATACCCGGCATTATTGGGAAAAAGAATTTCCGTTAAAAGGTGATGGCAAGAAAATGAAAGATTTAGTGATTTCAAAAGCTAAAACTGCTAAAATAACCGACTTCACTTTCTTTGGATTACATAGAGCAGCATTACTTTTTGATGCTTACAATTTGAAAGACGTTTCTAAAAAATTATTGACTTATTTGAAAGAAACTTCTGTGCAAAGTGAAACACAAGGTATTTATTGGAAACAAAATCTTAACGATTGGGGTTGGTATTCTTCTAAAACCGTAAATCACGCTGGTGCTTTGGAAGCTTTCAATAAATTGACAGCCGACCAAAATTTTGTGGAAGAAATGAAAATTTGGCTGATTACGCAGAAAGAAGTTTCCAATTGGGATACTTCTAGAAGTACTGCCGAAGTGATTTACACGATTCTCAATTCTGGAAAATCTTGGACTTCAGCGGAAAGCGATAAAGCCACAATAATATGGGGCGGAAAAGATTTGGTAAATCCTGATACAAAAGCAACGGGTTATGTGAAGTCAGCGGTGAATTCAGATAAAATAGATAAAAATTTAGCCACAGTAACCATTACAAAACCAGGAGCTGGAATTGTACAAGGTGGTTTATTCTGGCAATATTATGAGGATCTAGACAAAATTAAATCCTCGGAAACTTATATTTCTATTACCAAAGAATTGTACAAAAAAGTGAAAACTGTAAATGGTGAAGAATTGCAGAAAATTACAGAAAATGCTCCACTAAAAATCGGGGATAAAGTAACGGTAAGAATGATTTTGAACACCGATAGAAATATGGAATTTATTCATCTGAAAGATATGAGAGCAGCAGGTTTTGAACCGGTTGATGTACTTTCTGGCTATCAATGGAAGAATAATTTAGGTTATTATCAAGTTACCAAAGATGCTTCTACCAATTTCTACATCGAATACATGCCGAAAGGAAAATACGTTTTTGAGTATGATTATATTTGTAATGCAGCAGGAACATTCAGCAACGGAATTACAACGATGCAGAATTATTATGCTCCACAAATGAACGCTCATACACAAGGAACTAAAATTTCAATTAGTGAATAATTTAAAAATGAAATCGTCTACAAATTTTTTGTGGGCGATTTTATTTTTTGACAAATGTCAAAGGAATATTTTTTTAATCGTCGCAACTTTGCATCTGTAAACAAACATTAAAAATGAAAAACTATAAAACATTAATTTTTACAGCAATGATGGGCTTTCCTTTGTCCTTCTCTGCGCAAACTGCTCCTTCATTCAAGGAATTGGTAGACGCAGCGATGACCAAAGATGCTGCCATAGAACAACAAAATTTAGAGTCTAAAGCAAATGGATTAGACCAACAAAAATTAAAAGACATTTTCTTACCCAAAGTTGAAATTTCAGGAAAAGGAGAATATTTAAATGCTACGGCAAAATTCCTTTCACCAGAAATTGCCATTCCTGCGATTAAACCTATTTTTCCGGGTGTGGTTTTTCCAGAAGGAACTTTTGATAATAATTTTACTTTGTCGGGTTTTGATGCAGCCGCAAAAATTGAAGCAAAAGCGCTTCTTTATTCTGGCGGAAAAGTAAAATATCTTAAACAAGCTTTGACCGAGAAAAATAATGCGACTCAAGCTTTACAAGTCAAAAATCAAGACGAAGTCATTACTCAAATTTCTAAAGCTTATGATCAATTTGCACTTGTAATAGAATCTAAAAAAGTTTTAGATGAAAGCAAAAAACGTCTCGATGCCAATAAAAAAACAGCAGAAAAAGCTTTAGGTTATGGTTTAATTACTCCTTATGATTACAAAAAAATAGAATTGGCACAAGCTACTTTGGATTCTAAAATGGTAGAATACGAAGGCAAAAAAGAGTTGCTGATTACTCAATTAAATGTTTTAACGGGAATTGACAAAGAGAGAATTGCTCTCATCCATCCTGATTTAGAAAAAATAGACTATTTGCTTACCAATGAAACCATCGAAAATAGAGCAGAATTAAAAGCTTTGGATTTTGGGATTAAAGCCATTGATGCCAAAATAAAAGCAGAAAAAACGTGGTGGATTCCGAAAGTTCAAGCCATGACTTCTCTTTCATACATGGGATTTTATAATACCAATCTTTCTTCATCAAAAGAATTAATGCCGGGAACTGGCGCAAAGTTAGATTATGACTTGACCAATCTTAATTTACTGCCGATTTTTCAAGCGGGAATTGGTTTTAAATGGGATGTTTTTGACGGAAATGAAGGAAAACATGAAGTAGAAAAAGCAAAAATTGAAAGAGAGATTTTAGAAAGTAAAAAATCTGATGCCGAAAGAAAATTACAACTCAATTTAGCCAATAATCAAACCAATTATAACATTGCAAATGCGCAAGTAGACTTAAAAGCGAAGGCGAAACAAATTGCTAAAAATGCAATGACACAAGCCGAAAAAGAATTCAGATATGGTTTGATTAAATCTACGCAATTGATAGAAGCAGAAAACGATTTAGAAAACGCAGAATTAGAATATCAAACTGCTGTGTTCAACCAAAGAAGAGCAGCGGTAGAACTGATGAAATCTACTCAAAATTTAAACTTAGAAAAACTATAAAACGATAAACATTAATCAATTAAATATTTTAATCCAATGAAAAACTATATTGTAAAATCTTTATTTTTAGTAACCTTACTTTCTCTAGGAGCTTGTAAAAACGAAACTCCACAACAATTAACCGAAGGAAAAACTAAAAAAGAAGTTGTTTCTTTCGCGCCAAAAGTTACAGGTAGAATTTTAAAAATTTATGTAGAAGAAGGACAAACCGTAAAAGCAGGAGATACCCTCGCAATGTTAGACGTTCCAGAAGTTTCTGCAAAAATTGCTCAAGCAAAAGGAGCCACTGCTGCAGCAACTGCACAAGCACAATTGGCGAAAAATGGCGCAACTGCAGACCAACTTCGTCAGTTAAAAGCCAAACAAAAAGGTTTAGCAGAACAATATGAATATGCTCAAAAATCTTTTAAAAGAGCGCAAAATATGTACAAAGACAGTTTGCTTTCTCCACAAAATTATGATGAGGCTTTCGCTAAATTACAAGGTGCAAAAGCGCAATATGACGCAGTGAATGCAGAATTGCACGATGTGGAAATCGGTACAAGATTAGAAAAAATAGAAATGGCAATCGGTCAAGAAAATCAAGCGAGAGGTGTTCTCCAAGAAGCTAATGTTGCCTATTCTGAAAGATATATTATCGCAACCAATGATATGGAAATTGAAACTATTTCTCTAAATGTAGGCGAATTGGCAACTGCTGGTTATGCACTTTTCAACGGTTATATTCCGAATTCGACTTATTTCCGTTTTACCATTCCAGAAAGTAAAATTTCTAAATATCAAAAAGGAATGACCGTGAATATGAAATCTACTTTCGGAAATCAAGAGTTTTCAGGGAAAATAGTTTCTATCAAACAATTGACAAAATATGCAGATATTACCACAGCATTCCCAGATTATCAACCAGAAGATGCGGTTTACGAAATTAAAGTAATTCCTACAGATAGAGCAAAAGTGAATAATATTTTGGTGAATTCTAGCGTAACTTTAAAATAATCTTAACTAAAAACCGCAAAAGCTCCAAAAGAAATGTTTGAAAATAAGCAATTCAAAAGTAAAAAAAGTTTTTTTTCTTTTGGAAAACTTTAAAACGGAAAAGCTTTTGTCTCTTTTGTGGTTAAAAAAAATAAAATTTAGAAAAAATGAAACAGTTAAGATACCTTTTAAAAAGAGAGTTTCATTTGTTCTTCACGAACAAAACAATGCTTTCTGTATTTTTTATGGCTCCCATTTTCTACGCGCTTTTGTTAGGTTTTACCTATGAAAAGGGAAAAGTAACGGATATTCCTGTGATTGTAATTAATCATGACCAAACTCCATTGTCTAATCAAATTGTAGACATGTTAGATGATAATCAAACGCTGAAAGTGCTGAATTATGTAGATGAACCAGCAATTTTGAAAGATGAGATCATCAAAACAGAAGCAGGAGCAGTTGTTATAATTCCGGAGCGTTTCGAGGCGAATATGCTGCAAAAGAAATATCCAGAAATTAACGTGTATCTCAATACTTCGAATGTGTTGACTGCTAATTTTGCTTCAAAAGCGATTCAATTAACCTTAGGAACTTTTTCAGCGGGTGCCGAAATGAAAGCTTTGCAGAAAAAAGGAATGAATGCAGACCAAGCAAAAGCCAATATAGAACCTTATAAAGCCAATTATATTACGCTTTTTAACACCACGAGTAATTACTTAATTTTCATGTGGCCAGCAATGATGGCAGTGGTTTTACAGCAAGTTATTCTTTTGGCGATGGCAGTTACGTTTTCCGAGGAATTTAAAAGAGATTCTTTCATAAAAGATTTTGCAGGGAAACACAAATATGCAATTTTGGTAATGGCGATTAAATGTTTACCCGTTTGGATTTTCTCCAATTTAAATATTTTGGTTTTTTACTTATGCAGTTTGTATTTTAAAATTCCACTTCCAGAAAACGCCATGAATTTCTTTTTGATAACTGCAATTTTTGTAGTAGCAGCAACTAATTTAGGTGTTTTGGTGAGTATTTTGGTTCCAGATGCTTTGAAGGCAACACAAATTTTAATGGTAATTGCTTCGCCTGCGTTTATCATCAGTGGATTTACTTGGCCAAATTACGCGATGCCAGATTTTATTACATATTTCACTAAAATTATTCCTTTAACTCCATACCTGGAAGCGCTGAAAATATTGGTGGTAGAAAAAGGTTCCGATTATTTAACCCAAAAATATTTCTGGCACTTATTTATTTTAGGTTGGGTTTATTTCCTTTTAGGCTGGATTGCATTGAAAATCAAAATCAAAATGCTGTTCAAAGAATATCATCTCTCTGAAGATTATGACGACCAGAGGTTCGTTTAATCCATATAGTTTTTTTTATTAATGTTTATTCGAAGGCGTTTCAGTTTACTGAAACGCCTTTTTTGTGTAATTTTGCCAGAAATTTAGTTTTCATGAAATTAATTCAAGAACTTAATAAGCACATTAAGGTAGATGCAGAAATAGAGCGTTTTTTAAATGAAGAATGTGAAACAAAAGTCTTTGAAAAAGGTGAAATATTGAGCAAGCAGAATCAATACAATCATACTGTTTTCTTTGTAGATGAAGGTTTGCTAAGGATGTTTTACTACGAAAACGGAAAAGATATCACCACCAATTTTTATTCTGAAGGCAAGATTACTGCCAATATAGATACTCTTTTTAAAAACCAACCTACTCGAAATAACATAGAAACGTTAGAAAAATCGGTAATTACCACTTGTAATTTCAATAAATTAGAGGAATTATGTTCGGTTTCGCTTACTGCGGCAAATTTCAGCAGATATATTCTAGGAAACTTAATGATAGAAATGTCGCGCAGAATTTCTTCGCTGCAATACATGACGGCAAAAGAAAAATACATTCAATTGCTTGAAGAAAATCCTAATATCATTCTCAGAGCTCCATTAGGAATGATTGCCTCTTATTTGGGGATTTCTCAGGAGACATTGAGCCGTATCAGAAGTGATATTTAATGTCAAAACGGTTTTAGTTTTCTAAATTTTATCATATTTTTAAGATTCTTTTGGTAGGCGTATTAGAAATTTCAATTAACTTTGATATTCTTTAAAATAAAATCCATGCAAAACGTTTTTGATGCAAAAGATGCGCAAGAGTACATCAATAGAATCAATAATTTAACACCAGAAACCCAAAGAAAATGGGGCAAAATGAGTGTAAATCAAGTTTTAGCACATTTAAATGTAGCCTATGACCTAACTTTTACACCAGAAAAATTTCCAAAACCTAGTTTTATTGCTAAATTTTTACTTTCGAAATTCGTAAAACCGAAAATCACCAACGAAATACCATATAAACAGAGTTTGCCAACAAGTCCAGCTTTTATCATTGCTGATGAGAGAAACTATGAAGAAGAAAAAGCCAAATTAATTGGCAATATTCAGCGTGTTCAACAATTGGGAAGAGAAGCTTTCGAAGGAAAAGAAAACATCAATTTCGGAAAAATGACGGCTCAAGGTTGGAATAATATGTTTGCGAAACATCTCAATCATCATTTAGAGCAATTTGGAGTTTAAATGCTGAGAGAAGGCTGATAAAATTCAGCAACATTAATCAAGATATTTTTTGTAAATTCGAGTATAAATAATTGTTCAATCTTAAAAATGATAACGCTATGCACGATAATGTTAAAATCAGCGTAAAAGTAAACGCACCAATAGAAAAAGTTTGGGATGCGATTACGAATAGAGAACAGATGAAAGAATGGTATTTTAATATACCAGACTTCGAATTAAAAGAGCATACCGCTTTTAATTTCTTTGAAGGAGAAGATAAAAAATTACACCATCACTGCGAAATCGTAGAGATTATTCCTCAGAAAAAATTAAAACATTCTTGGACGTATCCTGATTATACCCATGATAAAACGTTAGTGAAATGGGAACTTCAGCCAGAAAGCAACGGAACTTTGGTTACTCTTACACACAAAGGTTTAGAAAACTTTGATCATCTAGGCGCTGATTTTAAGAAAGAAAATTTCCAAAACGGTTGGGACGAAATCCTAAACAAAGCTTTGAAAAATTTTGTTGAAAATTAAAAATTCTTAAAATTTATTAAATATTAGGCATCATTCTTATAGAGTGGTGCTTTTTTTGTAATTTTGAACTAAATAATTTAAGAATGAAAAAAACACTTTTCGTAAGTATATTTGCCCTATTTTTATTGACTTCATGTAATAAAGACAAAGAGATTTTAGACGCTCTCAATACCTATAATACAGAAATGGAAACCAAAGGTTATCATTTCGGGGACAAAATAAACCTACCCAAAGAAGTTACCGAAAACGCAGAAAGCATCAGCATCAGCTTCGGAGACAAGGAAACAAGCGATTTAGTAGTAGATCCAGCATTTTTTACTTTAGGAGATAATGCGGTAACCATCAATATTACCAGAGATGGAAAAGTATTGACTCAAGATGCTACCATAAATGTTTTCGCCAAAAATCCAGAAGCGCAATTGACTTATGAAATCGTAGCAGAATATCCTCATGATAAAGCTAATTTTGTACAAGGATTTCAGTTAGAAGGAAACACCATTTATGAAAGTGATGGACAAACCGGACAATCTAAAATTTTAAAATATACCTTAGGTCAAACCAATGCTACAACTTTTACAGCACAACCCGCAGATGTTTTCTCTGAAGGAAGCACGATTGTAGGAAACAAAGTGTATCAACTGACTTGGCAAAATAAAAAAGGTTTTATTTATGATAAATCATCGCTTAAACTTCTATCAGAATTTCCTTATCCTAATGTAATGGGAGAAGGTTGGGGTTTAACTTATGATGGTAAAAATCTTATCGCTTCAGACGGAACTAAAAATCTATATTTCTTAGATGTAAATGACCCTTCTAAAATGGTGAAATACATCTCTGTAGCTGGAAATACTGAAGTGTATGACCAATTAAATGAATTAGAATATGATAACGGTTTTGTTTACGCTAATGTTTGGCAAAAGCCGATTATTCTAAAAATTAATCCAAAATCTGGAGAAGTGGTGGCGAGAATAGATTTCTCAGAAATTGTGAAAAAACACAACACAGGAACAGATGATGTTCTCAACGGAATTGCCTTCAAAGGGCAGAATATGCTTATTACAGGAAAAAATTGGGACAAAATTTATGAAGTAAAAATAAAGTAAATTTCATGCTGAAAGTTTCTGGTTTTTTCTTGACAATACATTTTATAAACACAAATGCCATGAAACGATTATCACTTATTTTTACATTTATTTGTTCTGCACTTTTTGCACAAAAAGAATTTCCTATTATCATAAAAGATAGTATTAGAGATGTTCTTATAGATGATTATGAGAACATTTATGTGTATCGCAATAGCGATTTGAGTATTCTGAAATATGATTCTCTTGGTCATAAAAAAGCACAAGTCATGTTTCCGCAACCGTTTAAAATACAATCGGTTGAAAACCCTCTGAATATTTTTTTATTCTCAGAAAACGGACAGGAAATTAAAATTCTAGACCAGAATCTTAATGAAATTCAGTACCTTAATTTATACCAAAAATTCGGACATGTAAAAGCGGTTTATTCGCAAGATTTACAGTTTATTTGGGTGTTAGATTCAGCTCGAAAGCAATTGATACAGTACAATTATCGAGAGGATAAAATCATCAATATCTTTCCTTTTGACATGGATTTGAGTACTGTGGTAGATTTTATCGTGTATCAAAATCACTTATACTTACTCAGAGAAAAATGTTTCAGCGTTTATAAACTCAAAGGTGCTCAGAAATATTCTATCGACATAGATAATGGTAAAAGATTAAGACGCGTAAATGATAAAATTTACGTGATAGAACAAAATACCATTTCACTCTACACACCAGCTCAATTATTCTATCCAGTATTTTCTAAAGAAAATTTTATCATTGTGGAAAAAAACAGCAATCATTTTTTGGCTTTGATAGAAGACAAACTTTATCTTTACGGAATAGAAAAATAGAATCGATGCATATTGCTGTTACTGGAAACATAGGCGCGGGAAAAACTACTCTAACTACCATGTTGTCAAAACATTATGGTTGGGATGCGCAATTTGAAGATGTAGATCATAATCCATATTTAGAAGACTTTTACGAAGACATGAGCAAATGGAGTTTTGCGCTCCAAATCTATTTCTTAGGAAGCAGATTTCGTCAGGTAAAAGAAATTAGAGAAAGTGGTAAAAATATAGTTCAAGACAGAACCATCTACGAAGATGCGTATATTTTTGCGGAAAACTTAAATGATATGGGCTTGCTTACCGAAAGAGATTTTAACAATTATTCTTCGGTGTTTCATCTGATGAAATCCTTTGTTTCGGCACCAGATTTGCTTATTTATTTAAAGTCAGATGTTCCTAATTTAGTAAAGAAAATCTACAAAAGAGGAAGAGATTATGAAGCCAGCATTAGCATAGAATATTTATCTAAACTGAACGAAAAATACGAAAAATGGATTTCTAACTACAAAGAAGGAAAACTACTCATTATAGAAGTAGATGATTTAGATTTTGTAGAAAGACCAGAAGATTTCGGGTATATTTTAGAGAAAATAGAAGCAGAATTGCACGGACTTTTTTAAGCAGTAGCGTTGTAGAATGATTGAGAATTAGAGAACATTGATAAAAATTCATCATTAAACATCTAATATCCAAAATTTATGATTACCATCTTACATAATAATCGCTGCGGAAAATCTAGAACTGCCTTACAGTATTTAGAATCTAAAGGTGTGGTATTTGAAGTAAGAAATTACTTAGAAAACCCATTGTCTGAAGTAGAAATAGAAGATTTATTATCTAAATTAGATACTTCAATACATAACATTATCAGAAAAAATGAAGATTTATGGAAAGAAAATTTCTCAGAAACAACGTATTCTGATAGTGGTTTAGTTTCTATTTTGGCAAATTATCCTAAACTTTTGCAAAGACCAATTGTCGTTAAAGATAATAAAGCCATCATCGCAAGAGAAATAGAAAAATTAGAAAAATTTCTATAAAATAAATGAAAAGCGAACTCGAAAGAGTTCGCTTTTTTGATTTAAAGTTTTTTATTTGTTGATTAAATCTTCTAAAGCAGCATTTAAATCTGGATATTTAAAAGTAAATCCTGTTGATTTTATTTTCTCGTTAGACGCTCTGCTTCCTTCTAAAATAATAGAAGACATTTCTCCCATAATAAGTTTCATCATAAATGCTGGAACATGAATAGGCAAGAAAAATTTGTTTGATTTTTGAGCCATACTTTTCATGAAAGCTTCATTGGTCACCGTTTCATCTGCTACCGCATTGTAACTTCCATTGTATTGAGAATTTTCTATCGCTTCTACATACATATTTGCCAAATCTTCTATGTGAATCCAGTTCATCCATTGTTTTCCTTTTCCTACAGGTGAAGCCAAGTTGAAATCCGTCAATTTTTTCAATGGAACAAAACTTCCGCCTTCTTTTGCCAAAACCATCGCTGTTCTTAGACAAATCACACGTTCTGAAATTTCAGAAAATTGATAGGCAGATTTTTCCCAATCCACTGAAAGTTCAACCAAAAAATCTAGTTTTTTGATGGGCGAATTTTCAGTGAGAATTTCATCACTCGTAAAAGTTCCGTAATAATTAATTCCAGAAGCTGAGATAAAGCTTTTTAGTTTGATTTGATGCTTTTCGCAGTAAGATTTAAGAAGATTAGCAGCATTAATTCTAGAGCTGTAAAGTTCTTTTTTATATTCTTTTGTCCATCTTTTGGCAATGGTAGCACCTGCTAAATGAATAATAGCTTCTATGTTTTCAAAAGCAGCATCTTCTATGAAATTTTGATCTGGATTCCATTGAAATTCATTAGGTTTTCCCGTTTTTTTTCTGGTCAAAATTACAATTTCATGACCATTTTCTTTTAGTTTTTGAACTAAGTATTTCCCGATTAAACCAGTGGCTCCTGTGATTAATATTTTCATAGATTTCAAATTTTAAGATTTCAGATATGAGATATTAGATTTGAGAAGATTTTCTGTCTTCCATCAACTCTCAACCATTTCCTACAACATAATTACACCCTCAATTTTGGCAACTTCTTGATAAAGTCTGATAACATGCTCCGCATCGAGTACGAAACATTGTATCGTAATGCTGATGTATTTTCCGTTACTGCTTTCTCTTGTAGAAAAAGTATTTTTGGTGCCGTCAAAAACCTTATAAATTTCGGTAAGTTTTTCTTGATTATTGAGAATGATGAATTTATAAAGATAATCTTCAGGGAAATTGTGGTTTTTCTCTAAATTTATTTTTAAAGAAGCATAAAATTCTGCTTGTTCATCAAATGGTTCGTTTCCTGTTACTTCTATCATTGTTTTAAAGTGTTGTTTTCCAGCCAGTTCAGTTTAAAATAAGTTTTAATCGTTTTGGCTTTCAGTTCTAAAAATTTTTCTTGAGTTTCTAATAGTTTGTTTTCTCTGCTGTTAATTAAGAAAAGTGAACTTTCACCATTAGAAAATTTAATTTCTTCGGCTTTTAAAAGCCTTTTATAATTCTCAATGAGCGATTCATTATTTTGAGTTAAAGATAAGAAATTGCCCATTTCTGCATTGTAAGTCTGTATTTTGGTCTTTAATTCTTGATTTTTAAATTTTATATTCTCATTATTTTGGAGAATTTTCAACTTAATGTTTTGATAATCAGCACGAGTTTCTCTCATGAATATGGGTAACTCCAATTTTATACCATATTGATAATTATTGTCAAAAAGTGGCAGAATGTCCTGATTTTTAAACTCTTTATTGTACAAATTGTAGTTGAAGTTGATTTTAGGAAGAAAATTTTGCCATTTTAGTTTCCTTTCCAGTTCCAAAGATTTAGATTTTTCAAAATAATAATTCAGCGCATATTGTGCATCAATATTTTGTAAAAGTTTCTCGGTGATGATAAAATAATCTTGGGTAAACTGTGTATTCAGTTGTTCACTTGGTTTAGTAAACAGCGGAAGATTGTAATTTTCACCGTTTTCTTTCCAAAGAAATTGTGAAAGTTCTATGGTAGAAATATTAAACTTGTTCTGAGATTCTATGGTTTTGGCTTCGAAACTTTGCAGTTGCGCGAAAGCTTCTACAGTATCTATGGCTGGTCTTTCTCCCAACTCAAATGATTTTTTGACCAATTGATATCTTTTTTTGTTGAGGTCAAGAACCTTTTTGTTCAATTCTAAAATTTCGTAATTTTTCACCCATTCCCAAAAACTAAAATTGGCTTCCAAAAGGATTTCATTTTTGAGCATTTCTTGCTCGTAAAAAGTCATTTTGCTGAAATTTTTAGATTGCTGAATAGCGGTTCTTCGTTTATTGTAAACCAAATCTCTTGCAAGCGGAATGCTTATTCCTACATGGTTTAGAACGCCTTTAGTTTCTTCATTATTCAGTTTATTTCCAGTCAAATCATTGGTGCCAATGTTGAAATCTATTCCGTACCAAGTTGGGAGATTCAGTTCTATGTTTTTTTGACTGTAATATAGCGTGTTGTCTATTTTTTTCTCGCCAATTTTTGCAGAAATATTTGGGTCAAGTAAAGCTTTGGCTTTCAAAATATTATTTTGAGCAATATTTTTTTCCCAATCAGAAATTTTAATAATAGGATGGTTTTTTTGAACCCAAGAAATATAATTTTCATAACTCAAAGCAATAGAATCTTGAGCGAAAAAATGATAAGACGTGAAAAGAAAAATAAGCAATAAAATTTTATTTTTTCTCATTCTTTTGGGTGTTTACTTGATAATAATCTGGCGGAAAACCATTGATATTTCTCCATATTTCGTACCAAATCGGCACATCATTCAGAATTGCAATTCCACTGGCTCCTGTTCCGATTTTCATGTTGGGTGGCCATCTTTTTTGGGTTTTATCTTCGGCTACAATCGCTTTAAACAAACCGTTTTCACTGATGGAATTTTCTATGGCAATGATTTTTCCAGAAAAAGTTCCGTAGCTAGAATTAGGCCAACCTGAGAAAACAATCGCTGGAAATCCGTCGAAAGTGAGCATCACCTTTTGATTTTCTCTAATTAGCGGTAAGTCTACAGGTTTTACATAAATTTCTGCGATGTAATCTATCTTTTTCGGAACAATAATTCCGATGGTTTCTGCATCTTTTACAATTTCGCCAATTCCAGCTTTCGTGAGTTGTGTAATTTGTCCGTCTTGCGTTGCCAAAATGTAATACAAACCTTTTCTTACTTTATAGGTTGCCACTTGATTTTCTAATTTTGCAATGTCGCCAGTGCTTCCAGCAACTTGTCCCATACTTTGGAAACGATCACCTTCAGTTTTACTCAATTTTTCTGTATATTCTTGAATAACAGCGTTTTGTTCTATGTTTTGAGCCGTGATTTCTTGTTGAGTTTGTGCCAATTTATTCTCCGCAGACGTTTTCTTGGCAAGAGCATTTTGATAACTTACATTTCGTTGTTGCAATTGAGTAAGAGAAACCAAACCTTCTTCATACATTTTATTCTGACGATTAAGCTGGTCTTGAGCAATTTTTAATTCATTGTTTACGGCGGTAAGTTCGGCTTGTTCTGCTTTTAATTTATTTTGTAACTGAGCAATTTTAATTTTAATTTGATTCAGTTTCAAATCTTTAGAGGCAGTAATGGCTGCAATTTGGTTTTCTGTGGTAGAAATTTTGGCATTATAATATTCTCTGACTCCTTTTTTTGCTTGAACTTGTTCCTGAGTTCTTTCTACCAAAAGTGGGTCTAGATAATCGTCTTTAATTTCAGAAATTTGAAGAATAGTATCGCCTTTTTTTACGACATCTCCGTTTTTCACATACCATTTGATGATTCTTCCAGGAATAGGAGAGTTGAGTTTTTGAGGTCTTTGTTCCTGAAATAAAGTATTAACATTTCCTTGAGTTTTAATATTCTGAGTCCAAGGCAAAAACATAATGAAAACAAATGCTAAAAAAGTAAATAAAAACCATTTGGCAACATTTGATTTCTTATTGATATGATAAATATTTTCGAGTGATTTGAGTTGCATCGTTTTATTTTTTAGTTTCTAATAGGCCATTAATCATGTGAAAATGTTGATGAGCTTTTTGGATAAAGTCATCATCTTGAGTAACCACAATAATGGTTTTTTCCTTGGCTAATTCTTGTAAAAACGCTATCATTTTTTCTTTGATTTCTTTTGAAAGTCCATCATAAGGATCTTCTAAAATGATGATTTTATTATCCGTAGCAAGAGCTCTTAGCAGAAGGATTATTTTCTTATTGCTGTAAGAAAGTTGAGAGTTTCCATCTTGAATTTTGGTCAAAAATCCTTTGGTAAATTTAGTCCCGAAATCATCAATTCCTATTTTTTGAGCAATATGATTGATTTTTTCTACGGTTATTTTTTCATTTCCCAGTTGAATATTTTCCAATACCGTTCCTTTGAAAACATCTATATCATCGGTATGAATGCTGATTCCTCTTCTGATTTGGTCTTGAGTTAAATTTTTAGAAGAAACACCATTGTATAAAATATGTCCAGAAGTAGGTGCGTAAATTCCAGACATCAAATTGATAAGCAAAGATTTACCTGAAGAAAGCTCTCCCGAAATCACATTGATGCTGCTTGGTTGAACTTTGAAATTTAAATTTTTCAGAATATCTTCATCTCCAAAACCAAAAGAAACATTTTTAAATTCAATAGATTGAATATCATCTTTGATATGGATAATGTCGCTTGTTTCATTTTCTAGCGGTAAATCAATAACCTTCGAAAGTTTGCTGAGCGCCGTAATGACATCATAATAACTTTCTAAACTTTTAATGAGTTTTTCTACGGCGGTTAAAATGGTAAGCACTACAATTTCAGCAGCGATAAACGCACCAATATTCAATTTTTGGTTGACCAATAAATAGGTTCCGATTACTAACATAACCAGTGTAATCAAAACTTTGAAGAAAATAATGGTTTTATATTGAAATAATAGAACTTTGAAATGATGCGTTCTGTAACTTAGATAATCCAGAAGTCTGTCATCTGTTTCTCTAAGGTGAAGGTTGGTATGTTTATTAGCTTTGAAAGATTTCACCGAACTGGCAATATCTTCTAACCAAGATGCGACAAAATATTTCTTATCACTTTCGATTAAACTTGTTTCTATCCCTTTTTCTGAAGTATAATTAAAAATCAAAACTACTCCTACCAATACAATTCCGCCAAAAGCTAAAAACCATGGGTGGTAAAAAGAGAGGAGAATAATCCCAAATAAAATATGAATAATAGCAGTAGGAATTTCGAGGAGAATTTTAGAAATCCCTTTTTGTAAATTTTGGGTGTCAAAAAAACGATTGATAAGTTCTGGTAAGTAATATTGATTGGTCTTTTCGAGTTTTATTTTAGGTAAAGTTTCCGAAAAAGAGATGGCATATTCTACGAATATTTTTTGTTGAATTTTTTCGATGATTTCCATTACTTTCACCCTGAAAAATCCTACTAACCACGTTCCAAGAACTACAAATGCAATGAGAATATAAATAGAAGTAACCATAGTTGCACCCATCGCAAAACTGATGATGGCTTGTATTCCCAGTGGTAAACTCAACTGAACGAGACCACTTAATATGGCATAAAAGTAAATATTGAGAACATCTTTTCTTTCTTTAGTAATATACTTCAGAAGCCTTTTTCCTTGCTCTTTTGCCGTCATTGTGTTTTAAATTTTGTCAAAAGTAATGCACAAAAAAATCAATTGCAATAGCTCGCAATTGATTTTACATATCATGATATTGAAAACCTCTATTTCAAAATATTCATAGGATTTTCTGGATTGGTTTTTTCGTAATTTTCTACAATGTTGAACAGTCCATTCACCATTTGTTCAGCCGCTAAATTGCTCAAACTTAAACTTGCCGAAGAACTAGAATTTTGATTTCCTAATAAACCGCCAAGCAAATTATTTCCTTGTAAAGCGAGATTTACACTTCTTACAATACCGTATTCATTGAGTTTCGCATCTACTTTTGGCGCAATTGCAGCCATGAGTTGTGCACTGGTTTTTTGTTTAAGATAAGCAGTTGCAGCGCCACTTCCACCTTGTGCAATTTGTTGAGCTTCTGCAGAAGTCATATCATTAATCGCATTTATTAAAATAGGTTCTGCAATCGGAGCAACAAATGCAGCAGCATCTGCAATGTAGCCTTTTTCCTTCTGAACCAAATTGCTTAATCCTAATTTTTCTAGGGTAGAATTAATGTCTTTCAGCTGTTGTGGAAGTGCGACATTAATCAATTCATTGCCCAAGAAACTATTTTTATCTTTAAAAATTCCTAAACCTTTAGAAACGCCACCAATTAAAATCTTTTTAAGAACCGAAAGTCCTACTGTAGTGGCAATTGTCATACAAGATTGCGTGGTAGTGGTAATAATTCCCACCGAACCTAATGCTAATCCTGCTGCTAAAATATATTTTTTCATAATAATCTTTTTAAGGGAAGTTTTCAAATATCAAGCCAAAGTTACAATTTTTTGGGCGTGTATTTTTTTCCTTTGCTTTTTCCTTGCAAAAAATACCGCGCTTTTCGCTGCAATTCCTCGTGAAAACTAACGCTCGCTTCGCTCGCGCCATTTTCACTGCGGGATTTCCGCTGCAATCGCTCACGCAAAACAATTCCGAGTTTCGACATCCGACATCCATCCTCTAACATCTAAAATCTAACATCTAACATCCAACTTCTAGCTTCTCAATATTTCAAAATTTTCTCTACAGCTTCTGCCAATTCTTCATTGGGCATAAATTGGTCTTCTAGCTTTTTGTTGAATGGAATTGGTGTGTCCATAGAAGCTACACGTAAAATAGGAGCGTCTAAATCCTCAAAACAATGTTCAGAAATTAATGCAGAAAGTTCCGCTCCGAATCCACAAGTTAAAGTGTCTTCGTGCAGAATTATCACTTTATTGCATTTTTTCACCGATTCGTAAGTGGTTTCTGTATCGAGTGGAATCAACGTTCTTAAATCAACAATTTCTAAAGAAATTTCAGGATTTTTTTCTGCAAATTCTAAAGCAATGTGAACTCCTAAACCGTAAGTAATAATGGTAAGTTCATTGCCTTCTTTTACTTTTCTGGCTTTCCCGAATGGAGTAGTGTAGAATCCTTCTGGAACGTTTCCTTTCAGACTTCTGTATAATTTTTTATGTTCGAAAAACAATACTGGATTTGGATCTTCAAAACTTTGAATCAATAAACCTTTAGCATCATCAGGAAACGCAGGATAGGCGATTTTCAATCCTGGAGTTTTGGTAAACCAAGCCTCATTACTTTGAGAGTGAAAAGGTCCCGCTCCAGTTCCCGCTCCAGTTGGCATTCTTACCACTACATCAGCATTTTGGTTCCATCTGTAATGCGTTTTTGCCAAATTATTGATGATTTGATTGAACCCTTCCGTTACAAAATCTGCAAATTGCATTTCTACCATAGATTTGTAGCCATTAATGCTGAGTCCCAAACCAGAACCTACAATCGCTGCTTCGCATAATGGTGTATTTCTGACTCTTTTTTTACCAAATTTTTCAACAAAACCTTCTGTAATTTTAAAAGCGCCGCCATATTCTGCAATGTCTTGTCCCATTAAAACCAAATTCGGATGGTTTTTCGTGGAAATTTCTATGGCTTCAGAAATCGCATCGATGAATCTTATTTCTCTGTTTTGTAATTTTTGTGGTAAGATTTCTTGATTGTCAAAAGGTGCGTAAACATCTTCTAATTCCTTTTTTTTATTCGGAATGATTTCTGGTTCTGCGATGGTTTGGTCAAGTGCATCGTCAACTTGTTTTTTATAAGATTCTTTAATTTCTTCAATCAAATTTTGGGTTAAAATTCCTTCAGAAAGTAAGAATTGTTCGTAATTAGAAATCGGGTCTTGTTTTGTCCATTCTTCAATCATTCCTTCTGGATAATATGCTGTTCCTGAAGCTTCTTCATGACCTCTGAGTCTAAAAGTATTGCACTCTACTAAAACAGGTCTAGGATTTTTTCTGATGCTTTCTGCTAAATTTTTGAAAGTCTGATAAACTTCCAAAATATTGTTTCCATTGATAGAATGGGCTTCTATTCCGTAGCCAATTCCCTTATCTGCGAATGATTTGCATCTAAACTGTTCACGAGATGGCGTAGAAAGTCCCCACTGATTATTTTCAACGACGATGATGACAGGCAGATTCCAAACAGCAGCGGTGTTTACAGCTTCGTGGAAATCTCCTTCAGAAGCGCCACCGTCACCAGTGTAAACTAAAGTGCATTTTTCTTCCTGATTCAATAAATGAGAAAGAGCAATTCCGTCTGCAACTCCCATTTGTGAACCCAAATGAGAAATCATTCCCACAATTTTGAATTCTTGAGTCCCGAAATGAAAACTTCTGTCTCTGCCTTTGGTGAAACCATTCATTTTTCCTTGAAACTGAGAAAAAAGTCTATCTAGTGGAATTTCCCTTGAAGTAAAAACACCTAAATTTCTATGCATGGTCAAGATGTATTCTTCTTTGTTCATCGCAAGAGCAGAACCTACAGAAGTAGCTTCTTGTCCCCAACTAGAAAACCATTTAGATATTTTCCCTTGGCGTAAAGCAATGAGCATTTTTTCTTCTATGGTTCTAGGTAAAACCATAGCTTTATAAAGGTGGAGTAATGTTTCTTTATCAAGATTTTCGGTGTTGAAATTCATAAGGAAAGTTTAAACTCAAAAATAATCAAATGTGATGAGAGCAACAATTTATAAATTGTCAAATTTTCAATAAAGTCTAGATAAATTATCTATTTGTTAAATGAAAAACATAAAAAAACGCTCTCAAAATTTTGAGAGCGTTCTTAATATTTATAAGTCTGAATTTTAAGCTTCAGTGTTTGCTTCTTCAATAGCTACATCAGAAACAACTTCGAATTCATATTCGAATTCTACGTTTCTGTGAGGTCTTACTTTAGCAGAGAATTTACCTGTTCTCTTGATAGTATTTCCAGGGATTTTGATGTATTTTTTGTCTACTTCTACACCAGCTTTAGCTAATTCTTCAGCTAAAGTAGCATTGTTAATAGAACCAAAAATCTTATCACCTGTACCTACTTTTGCAGCGATAGAAACAGTTGTAGCTTTTAATTTTTCGATGATTGCAGTTGCAGCAGCGATTAATTTAGCTTCTTCTTCTTTTCTAGCTTCTAAAGTAGCTTCTAGAGCAGCTTTATTTTTAGGAGTTGCAAGAAGTGCATAACCTTGAGGAATTAAGAAGTTTCTTGCATAACCTGGTTTTACATTTACTGTATCAAACTCAAGTCCTAAGTTTTCTACGTCTTTTTTTAGGATAATTTCCATTGTTGTTGTCCTTTTTTGTTTTAAAAAGTTAGGTTTAGTAAACTAAAACCAACAATTTATTTTTTGTTAATAATTATTTTAATAAGTCTGCTACGTAAGGCATTAAAGCTAAGTGTCTAGCTCTTTTGATTGCTGCAGAAACTTTTCTTTGATATTTAAGAGAAGTACCTGTATATCTTCTTGGTAAAATTTTACCTTGTTCGTTTACGAACTGTAATAAGAAGTCAGCATCTTTATAGTCTACGTATTTAATACCGAATTTTTTGAATCTACAGTATTTTTTATCAGATTTAGTATTGATATCAAGTGGAGTAAGGAATTTTACTTCTGATTCACCTCCAGCTGATGCTTGTTTTGCCATGTCGTCGATTGCCATTTTTGTAAATTTTTTAAGGGTTAAAAATTAAGCTTTAGCAGTTTTTACTTTAGCTCTTCTTTTCACTGCGTATTCTACGCCATGCTTATCAAGTTTAGTAGTTAAGTAACGGATTACTCTCTCGTCACGTTTGAAAGCAGTTTCTAAACCTGCAACTACAGTACCTTCACCTTTGAATTCAATCAAAGTGTAGAATCCATTCTTTTTTAATTGAATAGGATAAGCTAATTTTTTAAGACCCCAATTTTCTTTAGCAACGATTTCGCAGTTGTGCTCTTTTAAGAAGTCTTCGAATTTTTTAACTGCTTCCTCCACCTGAGCGTCAGATAGAACGGGAGTTAAAATGAAAACAGTTTCGTAATTGTTCATAATGTTAAAAATATTTGTTAATTATTTCGAGGTGCAAAAGTATTGAAACTTTTTTAAATACACAATATTGATGTGATAATTTGTTGATTTAATGATGTGTTAATGCCAGAATTTAGATTTATTTCGCTAAATTTTCTATTCCATCTTTGTCTAAACGGAAAACCGTCCATTCATCCATTGGTTTTGCACCAAGAGATTTATAGAATTCTATAGAAGGAGTATTCCAATCGAGTACGCTCCATTCTAATCTACCACAGTTTCTTTCTTTGGCAATTCTAGCCAATTCTACTAAAAGTGCTTTTCCGTAACCCTTTCCGCGAGTTTCTGGTTCTACGAATAAATCTTCTAGATAAATTCCTGGTTTGCCAACAAACGTAGAAAAGTTATGAAAATAGAGTGCAAAACCTACTGGTTTTTCGTCTTCTTCTGCGATGAGAACTTCTGCAAATTTTTTCTCAAAAATATTGGTGCGAAGTTCTTCTACTGAAGTGATGACATCGTTTTCTAATTTTTCGTAAACGGCTAATTTGTAAATGAGGTCAAAGATGGTTTGTGTGTCTTCTGGCGTTGCTTTACGGATTTGGAAGTTATTCATATTGAAAAATTTTACTTGTAAATATGGAACTTTTTTGAAATGAGAATTTCTATTTTATTATTTGGAAGTTTATTGACGTAAATATTTTTATAATCAAGCGTTTTTTCTTTAGTTAAAATAATTTTTTGATTATTGATATAGATAATTACTTCTTTGAAATCCTTTTCTAATTCATAAGAATCTGCAACACCTAAAATATCACTTGTGCTAATTTTTTTGTCATAAACTAATTTCTTATCAACATATATTTTAATGTAATCAGATTTAAAGTAGTCTTCAAAAGTTATATTGAGAAATGGACTTGTTTTTTTTTCAAAATTTTTCTCTAAACTTGTTAATTGATGGTTTTTATCATCATACTTAATGGCAATTCTATTATTACAACTTACTAAAATGATTACTAAAAATGATAAAGTAATTATTTTTTTCATGGTTTATTATTTTTTTTTTTCAAAAATAGCAATTTTTTGACGAAAATGTAACTAGCCCCGATTGCAGCGACATCCTTTTTCTTAGGTTGGGAATTGCGGTTGCAAGAAAAAGATATAGCGGAAAGCGGGAAATGCTTCTAAAACACCCCGTCAATCTCGCTAAAGCGGATTGACACCCCTCTAAAAGAGGGGAACCCACAAAAAAAAACCTCCGAAAAATTTCGAAGGTTACTTTTTACTTTTATCTTTTTACTTGGTTCTTAAATTTCTGTATTCATGTCCCAGTTTTGCAGGTAATCATGAACATGTTTTAGGAACATTCCGCCAAGAGAACCGTCTACAACTCTGTGGTCATAAGAATGACTCATGAACATCATTTGACGAATGCCAATCATGTCGCCATCTTTGGTTTCAATAACTGCAGGCTTTTTCACAATCGCACCAATTGCCAAAATCGCAACTTGCGGTTGAGGAATAATAGGCGTTCCCATTAAATTTCCGAAAGTTCCTACGTTTGAAATGGTGTAAGTAGCACCTTGAGTATCTTCTGGACGAAGTTTTTTGTTTCTCGCTCTGTAAGCCAAATCATTAATTGCTTTTGCTAATCCAGAAAGTGATAATTGGTCAGCGTTTTTAATCACAGGAACGATAAGGTTTCCGTCTGGTAAAGCAGTTGCCATACCAATGTTGATATTTTTCTTTTTGATGATTTTGTCACCATCTACAGAAACATTAATCATTGGGAAATCCTGAATAGCTTTTACCACAGCTTTCACGAAAATAGGCATGAAAGTTAATTTTTCGCCTTCACGTTTTTCGAAGATATCTTTGTGTTTTGCTCTCCATTTTACCACATTGGTTACGTCTGATTCTATGAAAGAAGTTACGTGTGGCGAAGTTCTCTTAGAATTAACCATAGCATCTGCAATGATTTTTCTAACTCTATCCATTGGAATGATTTCATCACCTTCTGCAACTGGAACTGGCGCAGATTGCGGTGCAGCAGCAACTGGAGCAGTTACTTGAACTGGCGCAGCAACTGGAGTAGAAGTGCCTCTGTTTTTCACAAAAGCCAAAATATCTTCTTTGGTAATTCTGCCTTCTAAACCAGAACCTTTAATGGTTTTAAGTTCTGCTTCAGAAATATTTTCTTCTTGAGCAATAGATTTTACGAGTGGAGAAAGATAAACATCTCCAGAAAATTCTTGAGGAGTAGAAGTGGTAGCTAAAGGTTTTTCTAATTCTTTTACTACTTCTACAGCAGGAGCTTCAGTTTTAGGTTCTTCCGCTTTTGGAGTTTCTGCAACTGGTGCAGCTTCTCCTTCTCCTGTTGTACCATTGAGCGGAGTCGAAATGTCTAAAATAGCGATTGCTTCACCAATTTTAGCAACTTCGTCTTTATGTTTTAAAATTTTTACAATTTTCCCAGAAACTGGTGTAGGAACATCAGAGTCTACTTTGTCGGTAGCAATTTCTACCACAGAATCATCTTCATTTACGGTGTCGCCTTCATTGTATAACCAACTGATAATAGTAGCTTCCATCACGCCTTCTCCCATGCTTGGAAGGATTAATTTGTATTCTGCCATTTTACTTTTTGAATTTTCACAAAGATAAAAATTTTTTGGAATTACGAATTAATAAAAATTAGATACTTTTTTTATGAATTTTCTAATGGAAGAATTTTAGGATTCTGAGAAACTTTCAAAAATTTATTTCTGAGGTGCTTTTAAAATTCAATACTTTTGTTTTAGAAATTACAGTCAGTTATGAATTTACACATTGTAGCATTATTTAGATTCAAAGAAAATCATCTTTTTGATGCGATAGAATTATTGAAAAAGTTAGTAATAGAAACCAGAAAAGAAGAAGGTTGTTTGCAATATGATTTGGTAGAAGACCGAGAAAACAAAGGCACTTTTTTCTTAATTGAACTTTGGGAAACCGAAGGACATCATCATTTACATGCAGGAACAGAACATCTTTTTACTTTTAGACAAAACGCAGCTCCGCTGATGGAATCTCAAACCGAAGTTTACAGAGGAGCGAAGATTTTTTAAAAAGAAAAAGCGAAACTTAAAAAAGTTCCGCTTCGAAAACATCTTGAAAATGTTTCTTTATTTTTTCTTTTACTTCTTCCACTTCTGTCGGTGTAAATTCTCTTTCTAGTTCACGTTTTAGGGAAGTAACTGCTTTGTCCTTGATTCCGCAAGGAATAATGTATTCGAAATAGCGTAAGTCTGTATTGACATTTATGGCAAAACCGTGCATAGTCACCCATTTTGAAGTTTTAACGCCTAATGCACAAATTTTTCTAGCAAAAGGTTTTCCTACATCGAGCCAAACTCCAGTTTCGCCCGCGCTTCTTTCGCCTTTTAAACCGTATTCTGCAATGGTTCTGATGATTACTTCTTCCAGATTTCTCATATATAAATGAATATCTGATTTGAAGTTGTCTAAATCCAAAATCGGATAGCCTACAAGTTGACCGAAACCATGATAGGTAATGTCTCCACCGCGATTGGTTTTTACGAAAGTGGCGTCTATTTCTTTTAGTTTACTTTCATTAGCAAGCATATTGTGCTCATCACCAGATTTTCCTAAAGTGTAAACATGTGGGTGTTCTACAAACAGTAAATAATTAGGAGTAGTTTCGGGTTCTTGGTCTTCGTTTTCTCTGTTTTTGATTTTAATGGCAATGATTTCATCCATTAAAGATTGTTGATATTCAAAAGCCTCAAGATAATTTTTAAGACCCAATTCTTCGAATTTTATTTTTTTGTTTTGTGAAGCGTTCATTTCTAATTTTTGGTTCACAAAAATAAGTTTTTTTTTAATAATTATGCTTCGAATAAATTTTTTAAAAAATCTGATATGATTTTTAGCATTTTGAAAAAAGGGAAGGCTTTATTCGCTAAATTTGTGAAAATTTAAAAATAAATAAAATATTATATCTATGAAAAGAGTAATTTTAACACTAGCTTTCGGTGCATTAGTAGCGGTTTCTTGTTCTAAAAAAGAAGAGCCAGTAAAAGAATCAAATGTAATGTTGCCAGAACCTACAGAGCAAACTGCTGCTACAGCTGCTGCAACTCCTGAAGAAGAAGGTAAGGCATTAATCGCAGGTTCAGATTGTCTTACTTGTCATAAAGAAGATGCTAAATTAGTAGGTCCTTCTTATCAAGATGTAGCGGCTAAATATACGGAAGCGGATATTGATATGTTAGCAGATAAAATCATTAACGGTGGTAGTGGAGTTTGGGGAGAAGTTCCTATGTCTGCTCACGCTGGAATGGATAAAGAAAATGCTAAAAAAATGGTGAAATATATTCTCACTCTAAAAAAATAAACAATTGTACCAATTGTGATTTTAACAGAAGGCAACCTTTTTGGGTTGCTTTTTTCTTGACCAGGCTAATTTTTAAGAAATTTAAAAATTCGTAAAAAAATCCTTATTTTTGCAATTCCAAAAAATTGAAAAACAATGTCTTTATCAGAACAGGAAATCATCAGAAGAGAGAAATTACAGAAACTGACCGAAATGGGAATAAACGCATTCCCAGCAGATGAATATAAAATTACAGATACTACCAAGTCTATCAAGAACGATTTTACTGAAGGAAAAGCAGTGAAAATCGCAGGTAGATTAATGTCTAGAAGAATTCAAGGGAAGGCTTCTTTCGCAGAATTACAGGATTCTGAAGGTAGAATTCAGGTGTATTTTAATCGTGATGAAATCTGTACTGGCGAAGATAAAACGCTTTATAATGAAGTCTATAAACATCTTTTAGATATTGGTGATATCATCGGTGTAGAAGGAGAATTGTTCAAAACTCAAGTGGGAGAAATGACGGTAATGGTGAAAAATTTTACGTTATTGACCAAAGCACTTCGTCCGCTTCCGCAACCTAGAACTGATGAAAATGGAGTAACTCATGATGCTTTTAATGACCCAGAACTTAGATACAGACAGCGTTATGTAGATTTGACGGTGAATCCTCACGTAAAAGAAATTTTCGTAAAGAGAACCAAGTTGTTCAATGCAATGCGTGAGTTTTTCAATAACGCAGGTTATTTCGAGGTAGAAACGCCTATTTTACAGGCAATTCCTGGTGGAGCTGCTGCAAGACCATTTATTACGCATCACAATGCTTTAGATATTCCATTGTACATGAGAATTGCAAATGAATTATATCTGAAAAGATTAATTGTAGGTGGTTTTGATGGGGTTTATGAATTTTCTAAAAATTTCCGTAACGAAGGAATGGATAGAACCCACAATCCAGAGTTTACCGCGATGGAAATTTATGTAGCCTATAAAGACTACAACTGGATGATGGATTTCACTGAGAAATTATTAGAATTCTGTGCGGTTTCTGTTAACGGAACTCCAGAATCTCAGTTTGGAGAACATACCATCAATTGGAAAGCTCCATATCCTAGAGTTTCGATGACAGAAGCGATTCAGAAATTCACAGGTTTTGATATCACTGGAAAAACTGAAGATGAATTGCGCGATTTTGCAAAATCTATCGGAATAGAAGTAGATGAAACGATGGGGAAAGGAAAATTAATTGATGAAATTTTCGGAGAAAAATGCGAAGGGAACTTCATTCAGCCGACTTTCATTACCGATTATCCAATCGAAATGTCGCCTTTAACTAAAAAACACAGAAGCAAAGAAGGACTTACCGAACGTTTTGAATTAATGGTTTGTGGTAAAGAAATTGCCAATGCATATTCAGAGTTGAACGATCCAATTGATCAAAGAGAACGTTTCGAGTCTCAAATGGCGCTTTCTGAGCGTGGTGATGACGAGGCAATGTTCATAGACCAAGATTTCTTAAGAGCGTTAGAATATGGAATGCCACCAACTTCAGGTTTGGGAATTGGTATGGATAGATTAATTATGTTCCTTACCAATAATGCATCTATTCAAGAAGTATTGTTTTTCCCACAAATGAGACCAGAAAAAGCGGTTCCAAAAGTAGAATTGAATGAAGATGATAAAATTATCATTGAGATTTTAGAAAAAAATGGAGGTGAAATGAGTTTAGCTGAGGTAAAAACACAATCTCAATTTTCAGGAAAAAAATGGGACAAAACGTCTAAAAATCTTACCAAACTAAATGTAGTGAAGGTAGAGAAAACAGATGATGATTTGTTAATGAAATTAGTGTAAAACTATATAAATAGAATCAATAAAAGCGGACTGATGTCCGCTTTTTTTTGGAAGAAATTGAATGAGTTTTTCCAATAATTTTTGTGTTATTGTTGATAACTTTTTATGATTTTTAAGCCGTTTTTTCTTTCATATCTCACTAATTTTTACGATATTTGTAAGTCTTTGAAAAAAGAAAAATTTCAAAAAAAATAATATTAATTTTAATTTGCTGAAGGCAAAAAGCTGAAAGCAGAGAGCAAAAAATATGAGTCAAAAACAATATACAGCAGACAGTATTCAGGCATTAGAAGGAATAGAACACGTGCGTCTTAGACCTTCTATGTACATTGGTGATGTAGGTGTTAGAGGTTTGCATCACTTGGTTTATGAGGTAGTTGATAACTCTATTGACGAAGCTTTGGCGGGTCATTGTGATACCATTGCAGTAACCATCCACGAAGGAGACGGGATTTCTGTAAAAGATAATGGTAGAGGTATTCCTGTAGACTTTCACCAAAAAGAACAAAAATCTGCGCTAGAAGTAGTAATGACCAAAATTGGTGCAGGTGGTAAGTTTGATAAAGATTCTTACAAAGTTTCTGGTGGTCTTCACGGAGTTGGGGTTTCTTGTGTGAACGCACTTTCTACTTCGTTAATTGCTACTGTTTCTAGAAACGGAAAATTATACCAACAAAAATATTCTCAAGGAAAAGCATTAGCAGATGTACAAGAAATAGGAACTTCTACTTCTACAGGAACTGAAGTTTTCTTTCAACCAGATGGAAGCATTTTCCAAGAATTGGTATACAATTATGATACTTTAGCTGCTAGATTAAGAGAATTAGCTTTCCTAAACAAAGGAATTACCATTACTTTAACAGACGAAAGAAGAAAAAATGAAGATGGAAGTTTCCCAACTGAAACGTTCCATTCAGAAGGTGGCCTTAAAGAATTTGTTGCCTACATTGACGGAAACCGTGAATCAATCATGGAACACGTAATCTTCATGGAAGGTGAGCGTGATGATATTCCGGTAGAAGTAGCGATGCGTTACAATACTTCATTCAACGAGAATTTACACTCTTACGTAAATAATATCAATACGCACGAAGGTGGAACGCATTTAGCAGGTTTCAGAAGAGCTCTTACTAGAACTTTAAAGAAATATGCGGATGAACTAGGTCTTCCTGCAAAAGAAAAAGTAGAAATTACGGGTGATGACTTTAGAGAAGGTCTTACAGCGATTATCTCAGTAAAAGTAATGGAGCCTCAGTTCGAAGGGCAAACCAAAACCAAATTAGGAAACTCAGAAGTTTCTGGTGCTGTAGATAAAATTGTAGGCGAAATGCTTACCAATTTCTTAGAAGAAAACCCTAATGAAGCGAAGCAAATCGTACAAAAAGTAGTTCTAGCTGCAAAAGCAAGACAAGCTGCGAAAAAAGCTCGTGAAATGGTTCAGAGAAAATCTCCAATGGGAGGTTCTGGTTTACCAGGAAAATTATCTGACTGTTCTTCTAAAGATCCAGAAATTTCAGAAATATTCTTAGTAGAGGGAGATTCTGCAGGTGGGACTGCTAAACAAGGTAGAGATAGACATTTCCAAGCGATTCTTCCATTGAGAGGTAAAATCTTGAACGTAGAAAAATCTATGCTTCACAAAGTATATGATAATGACGAAATCAAGAATATTTATACTGCTCTTGGTGTTTCTGTAGGAACTGAAGAAGATTCTAAAGCTTTGAATTTGGCAAAACTAAGATATCACAAAATCGTAATCATGACCGATGCTGATATTGATGGTTCTCACATTTCTACGTTGATTCTTACGTTCTTCTTTAGATATATGAAAGAACTCATTGAACAAGGATACATTTACATTGCACAACCGCCTTTATATTTATTGAAAAAAGGAAACAAAAAAATGTATGCTTACAACGAGAAAGAAAGAGAAGCAAAAACATTAGAAATGGCTCCAGATGGAAAAGGAGTAGAAGTACAGCGTTATAAAGGTCTTGGGGAAATGAACCCAGAACAGTTATGGGAAACTACTCTAAATCCTGAAAACAGAATTTTAAAACAGGTAACCATAGAAAGCCTTGCAGAAGCAGATAACGTATTCTCTATGTTAATGGGCGATGAAGTGCCACCAAGAAGAGAATTCATCGAGAAAAATGCAATCTATGCAAATATTGACGCTTAAAATTCAATATTTTATCAATAATTTCAAAACCGTTCAATTTTTGGACGGTTTTTTGCTATATTTAAGCTCACAAATCTGAATTCCATGAAAACTATTTTTCTAGCTTTAGCTACTGCTTTCGTACTCTTTTCTTGTAGCCCAAAAACTACAGGAAATAAAGGAATTATTCCAGAAAATGCCAATGAATTGGCTTCTGAAAATTTACCTTTTGCGGTAGATTCTCTTCAATTGCAAGATTCTATTTCCGTAGCAAAAACTTTGAAATTACGAACTTCATCAACCATTTTGTTATTTCCTACGCTGCATAATAAAACTTTATTAGACAGTATTTATAGTCCATCTGGAATCAAATTAGAGACATATTCTAAAGAAAATATTCAGAAAGAATTGGTAAATCAAAAAGAAGCTTATTTTTCTCAAGCTCAAGAAGATGCTAAAGAATATACTCCAGATTTTGAACAAACTTGGGAAGAAAATTCTTACATGAAGGTTTTCTCTAATCAAAATGATGTTCTCACCATTTCTTATGAAAATGATGGCTTTTCTGGTGGAGCACATGGTTACTATAATATATTGTTCAAAAATTTTGACTTAAAAACCAATGCAGTAATTCAACTTTCTGATATTTTTAAGGATATCAATAAAGTAGATTGGAATAAAATTTTAATGAAAAATTTTAAAAATCCAGACCAAAAAGAAATGCTTTTAGTTGATAAAATTCCTGTAAATAACAATTTCTATTTTGATTCCCGAAACATCACTTTTGTGTACAATCAATACGAAATTACAGCTTATGCAGCAGGAGTAGTGGAAATTTCTATTCCTTTTTCTGAGTTGAAATCTTACTTAAAACCAGAATTTATTTCGAGGAATAACATTAAATAATTCCGTACTTTTGCACCCATGCAAAATGTAGCATTTATCATCAATCCTTTTTCTGCAAAGAAAAATTATCAGCCTTTTCTTAATTCTTTACAAGCAAAGGTTGAAAATCCGTTGTATTTAATTTCTAAGTCTATTCAGGATACTGAAAATTTCATTAAGGAAAATTTTGAAAAAATAGACGTTTTCGTTGCTATTGGTGGTGACGGAACCATTTCTACGGTTGCGAAAAATTTAATTCACACGGATAAAATTCTAGGGATTTACCCAGCAGGAAGCGGTAACGGTTTTTCGAATGAAACCAAGTTTTCTAAAAATTTAGACGAACTTTTAGCGAAAATCCAAAAGAAAAATTTTAAAGAAATTGATACGTTTACAGTAAACGAAAGATTTTCGATTAATGTAGCTGGAGTAGGATTTGACGGCGCTGTAATCGAAGCTTTTGAGAAGACTTCTAGAGGTTTTAAAAACTACATCAAAACTTCTATCCAGACTTTTTTTAAATACCAACCGATTATCATCAAATTTGAAGAAAAATTTAAAAAATTTGATGGAAAATACTTGATGCTCAACGTTGCAAACACCCGTCAATTTGGGAATAATGCCTACATTGCTCCTCATGCAAGTAAAAGTGATGGTTTGTTAGAAATTGCTTTGGTAAAGAAGTTTCCTTTCACGCATTCTGGCGTTTTTGCTTATAGAATGTTTACCAAAAAATTGGTTCCCAATCAGTACATTCATTATTTGTCAGTTCCAGAAATTGAGTTTTCAGTTGATTCATATTTGTGGCATTTAGACGGTGAATTTAACCAAATTTCATCTCCAGTTAAAGTAAAAGTTCTTCCAAAAAGTTTAAGAATTTTAGTCTAAATTATCTAAAGCTTCTTTGTACACATTCAGTACTTTTTCTCTGGCTTTTTTATGCTCTACGATAGGTTTTGGATAGTATTTTGTTCCAAATTCAGGAATCCATTTTTTAATATATTTAAAATCTGGATCGAATTTTTTCTGTTGTTCATCTGGATTGAAAATTCTAAAATAAGGAGCGGCATCACAACCTGAACTTGCACACCATTGCCAGTTTCCATTATTCGCACTTAAATCGTAATCCATTAATTTTTCCGCAAAATAGGCTTCGCCAATTCGCCAATCAGTAAGCAAATGTTTGATGAGGAAACTCGCGGTAATCATTCTCACTCTGTTGTGCATAAAACCAGTAGCGTTCAGTTCACGCATTCCCGCATCTACAATAGGAAATCCTGTTTTTCCAGCTTTCCATTTTTCTAGAAATTCAGGATTATTTTCCCAAGGAATGGCATCATATTTTGTCTTGAAAGAATGATTGACCACTTTTGGAAAATGATACAAAATCTGCATAAAAAATTCTCTCCAAATCAATTCTTTCAGAAAAGTAAGATTATTTTCTTTGGCAATTTTGGCTAATTTTCTTACGCTGATGGTTCCAAATCTCAGATGAACACCCAATTGTGTAGTTCCTTTTACCGCAGGGAAATTTCGAGTTTCTTCGTAAGTTTTGATGATGTGAAGATCTGCTTCTGGAACTTCAAATGCTAAATCTGTTTTTTGAAAACCAATATCTTCAATTTTAAATTCTTCAAAAGGAATATCTAGTAAATTGTCTAGTTTTTTTTCTGTTGGAAATCCTTGTAAATCAACTTTTTGAAATTCATTAAGCCAAAGTTTTGAATACGGAGTATAAACCGTGTAAGGTTTTTTATCGGCTTTTACAATTTCGTCTTTGTGAAAAATAACTTGGTCTTTAAACTGATGAAAAGCGATATTTTTTGAAGCCAAAAAATCCGCAATTTCTTGGTCTCTTTTTATTGCGTAAGGTTCATAATCTTCATTGCAATAAACGGCTTCTATTTCATAGTTTTCAGTGAGTTTTTTATAAATTTCAAAAGGTTTTCCTTTGAAAATTTTGATGCCTTTATTCTTTGATTTTAAAAAAGAATTCAGGGTTTGTAACGTTTGTACAATGAAATCAACTCTCTTATCCGACTTATTTTCTAATAAATCTAAAATATCTTCGTCAAAAATAAAAATCGGCAGAACCTTTTTTCCCGATTCTAATGCTTGAAATAATCCGTGATTGTCTTTTAAACGAAGGTCTCTTCTGAACCAAAAAATAGATATTTTATCCATGCTTATTCTATCAAATGAAGGAGTTCTTTAATTTCAGAATTCTTGTATTCTGTGTACAAAGTGTAGTGAAAATCGTTTACTTTTTTCAGTAATTCCAGCAATTTTGTTTTTTCATCATTTTTAAGATTTGCCGAAAGAATTCTAGAAGTGGTATTGACTTTTTCTACCGATTGATGGAAGGCTTCTTCTCCTTTTTTGGTCAAAGTCAATCTTTTGGCACGTTTGTCATTTTCATCCACGGTTTCTTGAATCAAACCATCGTCTAGAAGTCTTTTGATGATTTGAATTCCCGTTTGTTTTTCGTGACCGTTTCTTTCGATGAGTTGCATTTTGGTCAAAGAAGGCTCATCTTTGAGTCTGTAGAGATAAGTAAATTCTTCGTTCGCTAAAGTCGGGAAATCGCTTAAACCTTTGCGAATCATTTGTTTAGAAAATCTGCCCAAAAGCAAAACCTGTTTGCAAATTTCATTTTCGGTGAAACTTACATCGTGGTTTTCATTTTTAAAAAGTTTGGTCGGACTTTCCGTAGTATATTTTTTTTCGTTGAGCCAAATTCTGAAATCTTCTATCGTAGCATGATTTTTAAACGATTTAGAATGTTCATATTCCTGAACTTCTAAAAGGAGATTAATTAAAAAACTGGTTTCCATATTGCTTATAATTTAATAGTACTCATTCCTCCGTCAATGCCAAAAATCTGTCCGGTAATCCAAGAAGAAGAATCAGAAAGTAAAAATACAACCATTTTTGCAATTTCTTCTGGATTTCCTATTTTCTGTAGCGGATGTCTTTTCGCAGCGGCTTCTCTTTTCTCTGGCGATGCCAATAAAGCAGTGGCTAAATTGGTGTCTGAAAGTGATGGCGCAATAGCGTTAAATCTTATTTTTTGTAGCGAAAATTCTGCCGCTAAACTCTTTATCAAACCTTCTACAGCGCTTTTACTTGCGGAGATAGAAGAATGAAAAGGCATCCCTAATTTTGCTGCAACGGTGCTGAATAAAACCACACTAGCACTTTCAGACTTTTTAAGATTTGGCAATATTTTTTGAATGATTTTAATAGCACCCAAAACATTAATTTCAAAATCTTTTTTGAAATCTTCAGCAGATAATCTTCCGAAAGGTTTCAAATTGATGCTTCCTGGTGCATAAACCAATCCATCAATTTTTTCAGGAAAAGAAACATCATCCAAAGTGTCTGTTAGAATGTCTTTTTGATAAAAATGAAGTTTTACATTTTTCAATTCTGGAGTTTCTGTTCTAGAAATTCCGATGATTTGGGCTTCGTTTTGTAATTGTTTTGCGGTAGCTAAACCTATTCCGCTTCCACAACCGATGATGACTATATTTTTCATATTATTTTAATTTTTTGTTTTATTTTTTCTCACAGATTTTAAATCTAAAATCTAAAACCTTACATCTAAAATCTCATTTATCTTTTTGATATTTTATTTAAACTTATGGTTCTCTGTCTGGTACATTTAAATCTCTCAATTTCTGGATTTCTCTTTTTGAGATGCTTTTGACTAACACCAGAATTCACTCTTTTTCTCCAAAGATTGAAAGAACTTCTTTTCAGTTCAGTTCTCATAATAGCGATGATTTCAGCTTCAGAAATCCCAAACTGAAAAGCGATAGCTTCAAATGGCGTTCTGTCTTCCCAAGCCATTTCTATAATTCTGTCGATTTGTTCTACACTAAAATTTTTTTTCATCATTGGTGTAATTTTTCTAAAAAGTTTTGAGCTCTCACGAGATGTAATTCTTTTTGCTGTTCTGTCATTTTATTCCAAGTGATGAGCATCATGCTCAATCTTGGATTTTTTCTAAAAAATTCTTGATTTTTAGAGATGAAATTCCAAAAAAGGGAATCCCAAATTTCTCCCCAATTTTCGGTGGAATAATCACTCATTTTTTTGAGGTAATTGCTTCCGCTGATATACGGTTTTGTGCTCATGATTCCGCCATCTGCAAACAAACTCATGCCATAAACATTAGGTACCATCACCCAATCATACGCATCAATGAACATCTCCATAAACCATTGATAGACGTCATCTGGATGAAACTCACACAAATTCATAAAATTGGCGAGAATCATCAATCGTTCAATGTGATGAGCATAACCCGTTTTCAATATTTTTTTAATGGTTTTGTCAATCGGAGCTATTCCTGTAGTTCCATCATAAAAAGATTTTGGAATTTTTCGTTGATGATTCCAAAAATTTCGGGTTCTTTCGAAACTTCCTTGGTACAAATAAATTCCTCGAATAAATTCTCGCCAACCTAAAATCTGACGAACGAATCCTTCTAAAGAATTGAGTGGAATTTCATTTTTTTGAGCAAATTCAATGGATTTTTCTAGGATAATGTTTGGAGTTAAAAAGCCAATGTTCATCAATGGAGACAACACACTGTGATGCAAAAAATGCTCTTGTTCTACAATGCTGTCTTCATAAATTCCAAATTCTAAAAATCTGTTTTCTAAGAAATTTTCGAACCAAATTTCCGCTTCGGAAAAGGTAGTTGGATAGATTTGATAATCTGTTAATTCTCCATAATGATTTCTGAAATTTTCAGAAATATAAATTTTCGCTTCTTCGTAAAAACAGTTATTCTGAGGAAATGAAATAGAAGGCGATTTTTTATTTTTGGGATATTTTTTTCGGTTTTCGGTATCGAAAGTCCATTTTCCGCCAACGGGTTTTCCATTTTCTAAAAGAATATTTCTAGAAACGCGTTGTTGCTTGTAAAAATCGGTTTGATGATAATGCTTTTTGCCTTCAAAATAAACCTTTAAATCTTCTTTTGAATTGATAAAACTTGGATTTTCAATAATCTCAACTCCTAATTTTGTCTTTAAAATCCTCTTTTCCAACCAATCGTCACAAACATCTATGATTTTGATTTTTTCAAAACCTTCTTGTTCTAAAAATCCAATTAAATTTCGAATGTCTGAAAGCTCCGAAATGCTTTCTATATAATGAACTTTGAATCCTTTTTCGAGTAGAAAATTTTCATAGAATTTCATGGTAGCTCTGTGAAAAGCCAGTTTCTGTTGGTGAAATGTATACTGTTTGAAAAACAAAAATTCTTCCACTAAAAACACAGGAATTTCCTTTTCAAGAAAAGAAATCTCTTGAAATAACTGATGCGGAAATATCAATTGTGCCGTTTTTAGTGGTTTTTCAGCCATAAATTTCTAAATTTTTTATCGCTATCGTATTGTTCTGCCTGTTTTTCTGTGTTGAAACTTCTGTCTCGTGCATCATTTCCAATTCCAGCCAAATACAGCCAGTTTCCGTAATTGCTATGAACATCATAATCGATGAGCATTTCCTCGAAATAGGCAGCGCCAATTCGCCAATCCAGTTGAAGATTTTTACAGAAATACGAAGCCACATTTTGTCTTCCTCGATTGCTCATGAAACCAGTTTTTTGAAGTTCAATCATGTTGGCATTCACAAATTCTGAATGCGTTTTTCCAGAAACCCATTGTTCTAATTTTTGAGGATTGTTCTGAAATTCTACATTTTTATGGGATTGAAGTCCGTTTTTGTAAAAAATTTCATTGCGGTGTTGCAAAGCAATAAATTTGAAATAATCTCGCCACAGCAATTCGAAAATCAACCAATAGGTAGATTCATTGGCTCCGAATTTTTGTTCAATTTTTTTCACTTCATCATAAATGGAAACCGCCGAAATACTTCCATTGGCTAACCACGACGAAAATTTGGAACTGTAATCACTTCCTACCAATCCATTTCTGGTATTTTTATAATCTTTAAGCAGTTGAGTTTCTTCAAAATAATAATGCAATCTTTCCCAAGCTGCGTTTTCACCGCCAGAAAAAGGAAATGCTGAGTCGGGATGCGTTTCGAAATCCTCAAAACCTAATTTTTCTAAATCAATTTTGTCTGATGGAATTTCTAGTTCAAAAAATACTTTTCTTTTTTCTATTTTTAAAGGTTTTCTTACGCTGAAATTCTTTTCAACCTTGTTTCTGAAAGTGGTAAAAAGCGCAGGGATTTTTTCTAATTTTCCGAAAACAAAATCTGGTTCTAATAAAAATTGTGAGTAAGATTTTTCAAATTTCACATGAGGTAAGACAGAAGAAACACTTTTTTCTAAATCCACTTCTTCTTGAGTAAATTCTTTTTCAAAAAAGATTTTTTGAACAGAGTAGTGTTCATTGATTTTTTCAAAAATCTCTTTTGTTTTTCCCAATTTTGTTAAAAAAGTTATGTTGAGTTCAGCAAGATTGTAATGTAAATTTTGAACACTTTCCAACAAAAATTTTGCACGAAATTTCCCGATTTTTCTAAAACCAAACTGCTTTTTTTGATAAAAATCTTCATCGAAAATATACAAAGCTATAAAAGGCAAATCTTCTTGAGATGCCTTAAATAGTGATATTTGGTCTTTGGTTCTTAGATCGTTTTTGAACCAAACGATGTTGATTTTTTGTTTTTCCTGCATTTTTCGCTACAATATTTCACTTCTTCCCAGTCTTTTTTCCATTTTTTGCGCCAGTTAAAAGGTAAACCGCAAACTTCACAGATTTTTGAGGGTAAATTTTTAGGCATTTTCTACCATAAATTTTTGAAAATGATTAATTTCTATTTCTTCAGATCTTAAATCGTGCATCATATTATATAAACCAAAAAACGTTCGGTTCAGATAAATAAAATGTCTAGAACCACGATTGGTATTCATGTTTTTTAAATCGCTGAGTTTGGCATAACGCTGACCTAAATCGGCAATTTCTTGAAAGAAACTCTCATCAGAAAAGTCAAAAAACTCTTGATTAAAAGGTCTGGTAAATAATTCCAACATTTCATGGAAAAGTTTACTGAAAAAGACTTTTTCTTCAGATGAATCTTCTGGTTTAAGAATTTCTAATTCATATAATTTTTGTTCAAAAAACGCTTGATTCATTAAGTTTTCCACTTTTGCCAATTCAAAATAAGGCTCATAAAAATCACTCGGTATTTCCTTCACACAACCGAAATCGATCACCATTAATTCGCCTTTTTCCGAAATCAAAAAATTTCCAGGATGCGGATCTGCATGAACTTGCTTCAAAACATGCATTTGATACATGTAAAAATCCCAAAGTGTTTGTCCGATTTTATTCAGGGTTTTCTGCGGATGTTTGGTTTTGATAAATTCAGAGAAATGTTTTCCATGCAACCAATCCATCGTAATGATTTTTTCACAAGAAAATTCTGGATAATATTTCGGAAATTTTATATTTTCTAAATGAGCACATTGTTGCGCAATTTGCTCACTTCGTGAGAGTTCTAAATCGTAATTGGTTTCTTCATACAATTTATCTTCTACTTCTTTAAAGTACGATTCAGAACCTTCTTTTCGGATGTTGAACATCTTCATTGCGATTGGTTTTACCAATTTCAAATCGCTGGAAATGCTTTCCTGAACTCCAGGATATTGAATTTTTACGGCCAATTCTTGACCTTTTTTCTTGGCTTTATGAACCTGACCAATACTTGCTGCATTGACTGATTCTGGCGAAAATTCATCAAAAATATCTTCAGGATTTTTGCCAAAATATTTTCTAAAAGTCTTTTTAACCAAAGCTCCAGAAAGTGGCGGAACCGAAAACTGCGAAAGCGAAAATTTTTCTACATAAGCTTGTGGCATGATGTTTTTTTCCATACTCAGCATTTGTGCTACTTTCAGTGCAGAACCTTTTAGTTCTTTTAAACTGTCATAAATGTCTGCAGCATTGTCTTCGTTTAGAATTTTTTTGGCTTCTTCTTCGTCTTTGGTGATTTTGTTGCCGTAATATTTAATGTAATTTACGCCAACTTTTGCACCGGCTTTCAGTAAATTGCTGGCGCGTTCTATTTTTCCCGTGGGAATTTTATTGAGGGTTTTCATTTTTTACGATTTTTGAAATTTTTCTTTCCACAAGAATTTTCCTAAATCAATGATTTTTTTCAAAGGTTCATTGTTTAAGAATTCAAAACCTGTGTCAATGGTTTTTTCAATGAATAAATCTGTTTTTTCAAAACTTTGTGATTCATCTTTTTGCCAAAATTCAATGATAGAGAGAAAATGTAACCAAAGCGCTTCTTCTCTAGATTTTTCATTGAAATTTTTTATAGAATCTTTAGCTTTTTCTAAAATTTCTAAATCATTAAAGTCTAATGTTTTAATAAATTTTTGATGTTCAGATTTTAGTTCTTTGAGTTTTTGTAATGTAGAAAGATTCTTTTTCCCTAAAATCATAAGAACTAAAGACCTATTCATGGTAAGGTTTTCAAAAAAGATGAAATAAAGATTCAGTAATCTTTCTTTAGCACTCATGTCTTCATAACCTTCGATTTCTAGAGAAAGTTCTAAAGATTTTTGAAAAAAATGCTTTAAAATTTCTTTCTCCAGATGTTCGAAGTTTGAAAAGAATTGATAAAATTCTTTTTCATCAAAGTGATTTTCTTGTGCAAAAACGAAGATATTTTTAGGTCTTTCTCCGTGAGTAAGTAAATAATTTCCGTAATCGGATAATATTTTTTCTGAATTGATGGTTTTATTTTTCATATTTCAATTTTTTTAAATCGGTTTGTATTCCTTTAATAATGAGTTTTTTTGAGTTAATTTCTATTAATTGATACATTCAATAGAATTTATTGATGACAAAAATAGTAAAATATTTTACTACTTAACAAAATAAAGTATAAATTTGTACAATAATTATGATTTAAAAAATAGATAATATGATCAAGATACAAGCAGAATCAAAATTGCCTACAGATTTTGGGAATTTCAAAATTGTAGCATTTTCAGAATCACAAGAAGATTGGATGCCACACATTGCATTAATCTCTGAAAATACAGATTTTAACGGGGTGGTAAACGTAAGAATTCATTCAGAATGTATTACGGGAGAGATTTTTCATTCTCAAAAATGCGAGTGTGGTCAACAATTAGACGCATCTATGAAATATATAGATGAAAATGGAGGAATTATTTTATATCTTCGTCAGGAAGGTAGAAATATTGGGATTATCAATAAAATAAAGGCTTATCAGTTGCAAGAATTAGGACTTGATACAGTAGAAGCTAATCTTCAGTTGGGTTTACCTGCAGATGATAGAGATTTTAATGTAGCCATAGAAATTCTAAATATTTTAGGCGTTAAAAAAATCAATCTTTTAACGAATAATCCCGAAAAATTAAGTTTTGTGGAAAACAGTAATATTCAATTGGTGAAGAGAATTCCACTGAATATTAAGGCTAATCATATCAATAAATCATATTTAGAGGTCAAAAAAAGTTATTTTGGGCATCAATTAGAAGAAGCATTATCATCAATATAAAAAATTAAATACCCTTGAAAACAACAGTAATTATTGGTTCCGGATTTTCTTCGCTAGCTTCTGCTTGTTATATGGCAAAAGCGGGTTACAAAGTGACGGTTTTAGAAAAAAATGAACAATTAGGAGGAAGAGCTTCCATGATGGAAATTGATGGCTATAAGTTTGATATGGGCCCAAGTTGGTATTGGATGCCTGATATTTTCGAGAGATTTTTTGCGGATTTTGGTAAAAAAGTTTCAGATTATTATGAGCTAGAAAAACTTTCGCCAGCTTATAGAGTGGTTTTTGGTGAAAATGATTACATCGACATCGAAGATACTCCAGAAAAAATCATTGCAACTTTCGAAAGAATAGAACCAGGAAGCGGAAAACATTTGAAAAAATTCATGGATGAAGCTCAAGAAAACTATAGAATTGCGATGCAGGATTTGGTGTATAATCCAGGTTTATCATTGTTAGAATTGGTTTCTGTAGAAAGTGCAAAAAGACTAAATTTATTTGTCAAAAATATTTCTGAGCAAGTAAGAAAGGAAATCAAAAATCCTAAATTGAGAAGTATTTTAGAATTTCCTGTATTATTTTTAGGGGCAAAACCAAATAAAACTCCAGCTTTCTACAATTTTATGAATCATGCAGATTTCGGTTTGGGAACATGGTATCCTAAAGGAGGTTTCAATGCGGTTGCGCTTGGAATGGTGAAATTAGCCAAAGAATTAGGCGTAGAATTTCATGTGAATGAAGAAGTTATTGGAATAGATTATGAAAATAATCAAGCCAAAAAAATCAGAACTCAAAACGGAGTGTATGAAGCAGATGTTTTCATTTCTGGAGCAGATTATGCACACACCGAAAAATTACTCAACGGAAACCGAAATTACAGTGAAGAATATTGGCAAAAGAAAACTTTTGCGCCGAGTTCGTTCTTATATTATGTAGCTTTTAACAGAAAAGTGAACCATCTTTTGCATCATAATTTATTCTTTGATACCGATTTTGAAGAGCATGCAAAAGAGATTTATGATACCAAAGAATTACCGAAACAACCATTGTTTTATGCTAATTTTTCGAGCAAAACAGATGATTCTCTTTGTGAAGAAGGTAAGGAAGTTGGGTTTTTCCTTATTCCAGTTGCGGTAGATTTAGAAGACAACGAAGAAATTCACGAAAAATATTTCCAGTTGATTCTCGATAGAATTAAAAAATGCACAGGAGAAGATTTAAGTGATGCCATCGTTTTCAAAAAATCATTTGGTGTAAAAGATTTCAAAGAGCGTTATCATTCTTGTAGAGGAAACGCTTATGGTTTGGCAAATACTTTATTGCAAACATCGGTTTTAAGACCAACGATTAAGAATAAAAAATTGAAAAATTTCTTTTATACAGGGCAATTAACTGTTCCAGGACCTGGAGTTCCACCTGCATTGATTTCTGGAAAAGTAGTGACAGATTATATTATAAAGAACAATTAATCTATTGAAAATTTGTTAGACTCAATTTTAAACCACACAAAACACAAGAAAAATGAATAATTTTCAAATTTTTAATCACATTTCTGGATTAACCTCGAAAATGGTTACCGAAAAATACAGCACTTCGTTTTCTAGAGCTTCTACTTTGTTTAAGCCAGAAATTCGTCAGCATATTTATAATATTTATGGTTTCGTGCGTTTTGCAGATGAAATTGTAGATACTTTTCATGATTATGACAAAGCAAAATTGCTTGATGAATTCGAGAAAAACTACAGAGATGCCCTAGATAATGGTATTTCTCTCAATCCTATTCTTCATTCTTTTTGTACCACGCAAAGAGAGAAAAATATTCCTCAGCATTTGGTAGATGCGTTTTTGCATTCTATGAGAATGGATTTGGGCGATATCAAGGATTTAAATGACGAAAAATACAATGAATACATCTACGGAAGTTCAGAAGTAGTTGGGTTAATGTGTTTGAAAGTATTTGCAGATGGCAATGAAGAAGAATATCAAAAACTGAAACCTTTTGCGCAAAGTTTAGGAGCGGCGTTCCAAAAAATCAATTTCTTAAGAGATATTTCTGCAGATTATACAGATTTAGGAAGAACTTATTTCCCGAATGTGAATTTCAGAAATTTTTCTCAACAAGATAAATTAGAAATCGAGAAAGACATTGCTAAAGATTTTGAACATTCTTTAATCGGGATTAAAATGTTGCCGATTTCTTCTAGATTAGCGGTTTTTATGGCCTATAAATACTACACCAATTTATTCAAGAAAATTAAAAAATGTAAGCCAGAAATATTGATGCACAAAAGAATCAGTGTTTCTAATGCGAGAAAAGTTTATCTTTTCGGAGAGATGATTTTGTTTAAAAATCTTAACTTCGTAAGATAAATTTAAAATCTATGAAAAAGTTAGTTCTTGTATTTTTATTGTTTTGCAGTTTCATCAATGCACAAAGTTTAGTAGAATTAAGAGGTTACCTTCAAAAAGGAGAAAACTCAGAAGAAGTAAGCAAAACCCTTATTTTAAAATCTAAAAATGCTTATGATACAACTAAAAAGCCTATTTATATGGCATTTTATGCGGTTGGTAATTTTTTCATGGCAAAACACGCATCTAATCCTTTGAATAAATATTCTTATTTCAATAAAGGGAAAAAGTTGCTAGAAGATGCAATTAAAAAAGAGCCTAACAATATAGAAATCAGATTAATGAGATTGATTTCTCAAGAAAAAACACCAAGTTTTTTGGGCTACAATAAAAATATAGAATCAGACCGAAACTTCATTATTAAGAACTATAAAAATTCAGACGATGAAAATCTAGTGAAATTCATCAAAAACTATCTAAAATTCTAAAATTAAAAAATGGAAGCATTGCAATATTTTTTCATCACATTAGGCGTTTTCGTTACCATGGAAGGCATTACTTGGCTCACACACAAGTATATTATGCATGGTTTAGGTTGGTATTTTCACGAAGATCACCATCAACCAGGTTATCCTCATGTTTTTGAAAAAAATGATTTCTTTTTTGTGGTTTTTGCGATTCCCAGTATTCTATTATTCTATTTCGGAACGGTAAATGGAATCAACTATCTTTTTTTCATAGGACTAGGAATTTTACTGTACGGAATGGCGTATTTTTTAGTGCATGATGTTCTCATTCACAGACGTTTTAAATGGTTTGATAAAACCAATAACTGGTATTTACGTGGATTGAGAAAAGCACACAAAATGCACCATAAACATCTTGGGAAAGAAGAAGGAGAGTGTTTCGGGATGCTTTTCGTGCCTTTGAAATACTTCAAAGAACAATTGAGAATTGAAAATTAAACTTTTTATCAAGTTTTCAGTTAGACAACAACTATCAACCAAAAACCAACAACCAATTGCAACAATATTATTACATAGCTCTAGATATCTTGAGTTTTAGCATTCCTTTTATCTTCAGTTTTGAGAAAAAATGGATGAATTTTATCCGTTTTTGGAAGCCTTATTTTTTGGCAATCATCACGGTGGGAATTTTCTTCATTCTATGGGATATTTATTTTGCGTATCAAAATGTTTGGGGATTTAATGACGAATATTTAATGGGAATCAGATGGTTTAAATTGCCATTAGAAGAATGGTTATTTTTCTTGCTCATTCCTTATTCCAGCAATTTTATTCACTATTCTTTAGAATATTTCTTCCCGAAATTGCAGTTGACCAAAAAATTGACACAATGGATTTCTGTTCTTTTATTGATTATAAGTGCAAGTGTTTTTGCTACTAATTTAGACAGAATTTACACCGCAGCAAGTTTTGGTTTGTTTGCACTATTGATGATTTTCCAAATTTTTTATCAATGGGAATATGCGCGAAAGTTTTACATCAGTTTTGTGCTGATTTATGTGCCGTTTTTCTTTGTTAATTCTGCTTTGACGGGAAGTTATTCTGAAAATCCAGTGGTTTTTTATGACAACAATGAAAACCTCGGAATCAGAGTGGGAACCATGCCTTTAGAAGACAGTTTTTACTGTTTTTCGATGCTTTATGGAAGTGTCTTATTGTTTGAATATTTTAGAAGAAAATGGAACTATTCATTATCAATGTCTGTAAAATCTTAATTTAAAATAAAATTCAAAGATGAAAATCAATATAAAAAAACAATCAGGAATTTATACACTTACTTCGGAACAGATTCTTCCTATTTCTTTAGAAAAAGCTTGGGAATTCTTTACTCATCCTAATAATTTAGACAGAATTACGCCGAAAGAAATGCAATTCGAAATCACCAATAATCCGCCAGATAAAACGTATCTTGGTCAGATCATCACTTATAAAATTGGAATTTTACCAATGGTGAAGAGCAACTGGATTACAGAAATTACGCATTTCGAAGACCAAAAATTTTTCGTAGATGAACAACGTTTTGGACCATATGCAATGTGGCATCACGAACACCATTTCGATGCTACAGAAGATGGAAAAGTGAAGATGACGGATATTGTCAATTTCAAATTACCAATGGGAATATTAGGTGATTTATTGGCAGGTTTTTATGTAAAAAATAAAGTGAAATTCATTTTCGAAAGTCGTTTTAAAATTTTAAAAGAAATCTTTAAATCATGAAAATTTTTCTTACAGGAGCCACAGGTTATATCGGTAAAAGACTTCTCATTCAGTTGTTAGAAGAAGGTCATGATGTGGTGTGTTCTGTAAGAGACCAAAAAAGATTAAGCCTTAAACTCTATCAAAATCATCTTGAAAAAATTCAAATCATAGAAAATGATTTTCTAGATGAAAATTCTTTACTAAATATTCCACAAGATATAGATTTTGCTTATTATCTGGTACATTCTATGTCTTCTGGTAGTGGAAATTTCTCAGAAAAAGAGAGAATTTCTGCCGAAAATTTCAGAAAAGCATTAGAAAAAACTTCAGTAAAGCAAGTCGTTTTCCTCACTGGAATTATCAATGAAGAAAAACTTTCAGAACATCTTCAATCCAGAAAAAATGTTGAGCAAGCCTTGAAAAGCCAAAAATATGCTTTAACCTGCCTCAGAGCTGGAATAATAGTAGGTTCTGGTAGTGCTTCTTTTGAAATTATTAGAGATTTGGTAGAGAAACTACCGATTATGGTTGCTCCAAAATGGTTGAAAACCAAGTGTCAACCGATTGCCATCAGAAATGTAATTCAGTTTTTAACCAAAGTTATCGGTGTAGAAAAAACCTACAATCAAAACTACGATATTGCAAGTCAAGATGTTCTTACTTATAAAGAAATGCTCCTTCAATATGCAGAAGTTCGAGGTCTGAAACGTTGGATTTTCACTGTTCCGGTGATGACGCCTAAATTGTCTTCTTATTGGCTATACTTTATTACTTCTACTACCTATTCTTTGGCGGTCAATTTGGTAGACAGTATGAAAATAGATGTAATCGCAAGACAAAATTCTTTGGCTTCGGACTTAGGAATTCATTTGTTCACTTACAAAGAAGCAATTAACATGGCTTTTGACAAAATCAAGCAAAATGATGTGTTGAGCAGTTGGTATGATTCTTTTACCAATCAGTTTCACAAGCGAAATGTTTGGCAGTATTTAGAAGTTCCAGAGAAAGGTTGTTTTACCGATTTTAGAAAGATGAAAGTAGATGATGAAGAATTCGCGATGGAAAGGGTTTTCAGTATTGGTGGGAAAACAGGCTGGTATTATGCCAATTTTCTATGGAAAATAAGAGGTTTTTTAGATAAATTAATGGGTGGAGTAGGATTGAGAAGAGGAAGAAGAAACCAAAACGAATTAGAAGCTGGAGATTCTCTAGATTTTTGGCGCGTTTTATATGCCAACAAAGAAGAAAAACGCCTTTTACTTTTCGCCGAAATGAAAGTTCCTGGTGAAGCTTGGTTAGAATTCTATATTAAAAATGGAGAGTTGTACCAAGAAGCAACTTTCCGACCACTAGGTTTATCGGGAAGATTGTATTGGTACTCAGTTTTACCATTCCATGGCTTAATTTTCAATGGAATGTTGAGAAAATTAGCAGGGAAATAATTATTCTACCGCTACAGAATCATCTCCACGACTATCTGCAACAGCAGTAGCATTGCCCTTTTCATCAATAACGATCATTTCTGTTCTGCCAATTCCGCCACGTTTTTCAAATTTGTAATTTTTTTGTTCTAAAATTTTCAAAGTGTTTTCTGGGAAATTTTTCTCTACAAAAACCACTTCGGGCAACCACTGATGATGAAATTTTGCAGAATTCACCGCTGAACTAGGATTCATTTTAAAATCAATCACATTCACTATGCTTTGATAGACAGAAGTAGGAATCGTAGTTCCACCAGGAGTTCCCACCACGATGTAAGGTTTTCCGTTTTTCAAAACGATAGTTGGTGTCATCGAAGAAAGCATTCTTTTATTGGGTTCAATTTTATTGGCTTCACCACCTACTGCACCAAACATATTCGGAACGCCCGGTTTTACAGAAAAATCATCCATTTCATTATTCAAGAAATATCCGCCACCTTTTACTACAACTTTGCTTCCATATAAACCATTTAAAGTGGTCGTAACAGCAACTGCATTTCCAAATTTATCAATAATAGAAATATGCGTAGTTTCGGTAGATTCTTTGGGTTGAGCAATAATTTTCCCTACTTCTGCACTTGGGGTAGCTTTTTCAAAACTGAAATTTTTCCAACGATTTTTTAAATATTCTTCAGAAATAAGCATTTGGGTTTTATCTTCTATAAAATCTGGGTCTCCCATAAATTCTGCACGGTCTGCAAAAGCTCTGCGTTCTGCTTCTACCATTACTTGAACTGCTTCTGGAGAGTTTTGTTGATATTTTTCTAAATTTTCAAAACTACTCATTTTAAGCATTTGAGCCAAAAGAATTCCACCACTCGAAGGAAGCGGCATCGAAACAATTTCGTGATTTTTATAATTAAATTCTAATGCTTTTCTTTCTTTGGTTTTATAATTTTTCAAATCTTCAAGGGTAATGATTCCGTTTCCTCGCTTCATTTCGGCTACCAAAAATTGAGCGTTTTTTCCTTCGTAGAAAGCTTTTTGACCTTGTTTTTGAATTAATTTTAAAGTTTGAGCCAATTCTTTTTGAACTAAAATATCTCCTTTCTTCCAAGGAATTTCTTTGGTAAAAGCTGTTGGATGTGAATTGTGTTTTAGAAAATCTTCTCGGGTTTCATTAAGCAAATTCGCTTCTCTTTCTGTAACGGCAAAACCTTTTTGTGCTAAATCAATGGCAGGTTGTATCAAAACAGCCATGGATAGTTTTCCAAATTTTTGATGCGTGTAAAACATCCCAGAAACCGAACCAGGAACACCGACTGCCAATCTTCCGTTTTGTGATAAATCAGTATTGGCTTTTCCTTTTTCATCGAGATACATATCTCTGGAAGCGTTTTTAGGAGCAGTTTCTCTATAATCCAATGCGATTTTTTTGCCATCTTTAGTGTAACCTACTAAAAATCCACCACCTCCAATATTTCCAGCTTGAGGATAAACAACTGCCAAAGCAAATTGCGTAGCAATCGCAGCGTCAAAGGCATTTCCACCCTTTTTTAGAATTTGAGCACCTGCTTCACTTGCCAATGGATGCGCAGAAACGACCATTCCTTTTTCTTTGGCTTGAATTTCTTTAACAATTTTGATTTCAGTGAATTGTGCATCAAATGTTTGTGCCAAAAAGAGTAGAAGGAAAAGTAGATTTTTCATTGGGAAATATTTTTATCAAAAATAATCGAAAATTTTAAATATTTTTCAAAAGTTTCTAAAGAGAACAGAATTACGCCACCGAAAAAAAGCGAGCAGCGAAAGTTGGAAATCTAACGAAGTGGTTCGACGACTTCAGGAGTCAATTTGGCACCCAAAATATTTTAGGCATAAAATTTTTAATAACCCTTTAATTTTTCTAAATTTGTGAAAATCCTAAAATTTAAAAATGGAAACCGATACGCACACGGAAAAAATTCTTATTACTGGTGCTTTAGGACAAATAGGCACCGAACTGACCAATAGATTAGTGGAAATTCATGGCGCAGAAAATGTAATTGCTTCTGGACTGGATAGATGGGACAAAAAGCTTACTTCTGCGGGATTTTATGAAAGAATGGACGTTTCTAACACGCAATTGGTGAGACAAGTTTGTAAAGATTACGAAATTACTACTGTCTATCATTTGGCTTCTTTATTGTCCGGAACTTCGGAAAGACAGCCACAATTCGCTTGGAAACTGAATGTAGAGCCGCTACTGAATTTATTAGAAATGGCGAAAGAAGGTTTGATAAAAAAAGTTTTTTGGCCAAGTTCTATTGCGGTTTTTGGAAAAGGAATTCCGAAGGAAAATGTGGGTCAAGATGTAGTTCTAAATCCTACAACGGTGTACGGAATCTCTAAAATGGCAGGAGAAAAGTGGTGCGAATATTACCATGAAAAATACGGAGTAGATATTAGAAGTATCAGATATCCAGGTTTAATTTCTTGGAAAACTCCAGCTGGTGGTGGAACTACAGATTATGCAGTAGAAATCTTCTACGAAGCAATTGAAGAAGGAAAATACAAATCTTTCATTTCTGAAAATACAGCAATGCCAATGTTGTACATGGATGATGCAATAAATGCAACGCTAAAACTTATGGAAGCGCCATCTGAAAATCTTACGGTAAGAAGTTCGTATAATTTGGGCGGAATGAGTTTTACACCAAAAGAATTGGCAACAGAAATTAAAAAAGAAATTCCAGAATTTGAGATTTCTTATGAGCCAGATTTCAGACAAGCTATTGCTGATTCTTGGCCAGCTTCTATAGATGATTCTGTGGCGAAAAAAGATTGGGGATTAACCTATGATTTTGGCATTACAGAAATGACCAAAGATATGATTAAAAACCTGAAGGTGAAATTGGGAAAATAATCAAGTGATGGAATTTTAGAATGGTAGAGTTCTAGAGAACTTAAATTCTTCACCACAAAATAATTTTAAACTTTGTCTGCGGATTGTAGACAAAGTTTTTTATTTTTACGATATGGTTTTACTTACTTTTAACATCATCGCTCCCGAAATTCCAGTTTCTTATCAAAAAATAGTTGCTGAAGAGGAACTATTGAAGATTACAACAAATGGAACACAGAAAATTCTGGAAATTCTAGAAAAATATCAAATTCACACTACTTTTTTTGTGGAAATTTCTTTGGTGGAAAAGTTACCGGAACTTTTGAAAAGCATTACTAAAAAAGGTCATGAATTGGGCTTGCTCAATAAATATTCATATCAAAAAGAGATAGAAACCGCTAAAGGTTTCTTAGAAGAACTGACGGGGAAAAACATCAGAGGAATGAGACAGTTTCCCGAAAAAAGGCTAAGTTCTGAAAAACTGAAAGCCATGCAATTTATTTATCGTTCACCGATGGATTTTTCTAATATTTTCTTTTTCAAAAATGCTTTAGAAAGAAAAATTGCTTACGAAGAACATGAAATTATGGTGATACCAGAAAGTGTTTCGCCGTATTCTAGACTTCCATATAATGATTTTACGTTTCAGATGATTCCCATGAAATTTTATCAAAATATGGTAACAGAAACGCTGCAAAAAGAAGAATATGTGATGATTTATCTAAATTCTTGGCAGTTTGTAGAACTCAATGATAAAAAGTTTGGATTGTCTTTTTACAGAAAATACAATCTTGGCGTACAAATGGAAGAAAAACTCAATCGTTTTCTAAAATTTGTAGAAGAAAATGATTTGGCCATTACCAGAATGAAGGATTTCTTTTTCTAAATTAAATTACACCAATTCTATAACGGTAATTTCTGGGTTGATGCCCACTCTTCCAGGATAGGCAATAACGCCGAAACCTCTGTTTACATAGAGATATTTTCCTTCTGACTCATATAAATCAGCCCATTTTTTGTATTTGAATTTTACTGGCGACCATTTGATGTTTTTCAAATCTAAACCAAATTGCATTCCGTGAGTGTGACCAGAAAGGGTAAGATGAACATTGGTTTTGTGTTTTTTTACCACTTCGTCAAAGTGAGTTGGGTCATGGCTCATCAAAACTTTAATCGCATCTTCAGGAACGCCCTTCAAAGCTTTGTCTAAATCGCCATATTGTGGAAAAGGTTTGATTCCCCAATTTTCTACACCCAAAAGATAAATTTTCTCTCCGTTTTTTTCTAAAGCAATATTTTCATTGCGCAGAAGTTTAAAACCTGCTTCGGCTTGATAGTTTTTCAAAATTGGGATGTTTCGCGCTTTTTCTTCTCGAGAATTCCAAGCGCCATAATCGCCATAATCATGATTTCCTAAGATAGAAAATTTGCCATCTTTGGCTTTAATACTTTTAAAAAGTGGAATAAATGGTTTGAATTCATCCGCATAATTATTCACCATATCACCGGTGAATAAAACAACATCAGCATCTTGTTCGTTAATCAGGTCAATCGCTTTTTGTAATTTTTGAGGATTGAAAAAACTTCCGCTGTGAACATCAGAAATTTGTACGATTTTATAACCTTTAAAACTTTCAGGGAGATTTTTAAATCTTAATTTTATTTTTCTTACTGAGTGTCTATATTTTCCGAAAATAATGCCATCAATTGCCAATAAAGAGAAAATTCCAGCAGCAGCAAGAGCGGTGGTAGAAATGAATTTTCTACGCTCAGGAAAATAGTTTTCATTAGCGGTGAAATATTTAAAACCAAATTCTAAAAATCTGGTAAAATCTCCAATCAATAAAAATATTAAAGACAATAGCTTCGGGAAAACGAAAATCATGACCGCAGAAACCATTAATTGAATTTGTTGATGGTCTCTAGAAGCTTTATTAAATGTTAAAATCCAATATAAGATGATTCCGTAAGCCAAAAGTGTAAAAACCCAATACCCAATTCTAATGTAATTATTGGTGGTGATATTTCTAATCGCTTGATAAACATATATTTCTATAATGAAAAATACAGCGAGTAATACTATAAAATTTGTTTTCATAAATTATTCTTCATAAAAAAACTCCGACAAGTTAAGTAGTCGAAGTTTTGTATATTTTGTTTCAGAATTCTGATTAAGGCATCTTGTAAACAATACAGTTGATGTTCATTCCTGCACCTACAGAACCCATTACTACATAACCTCCTTTTTTGAAAGAATGACCTTTCATTTCTCCTTTTGCAATTAAATCATACATAGTAGGAATCGTGGCTACAGATGAATTTCCTAAATATTGAATCGTCATAGGAGACACATTTTCGTCATATTCTGATTTCCCGTATAATTTATACAATCTAGAAACCATAGCATGGTCCATTTTTGCATTGGCTTGGTGCATTAAGATTTTATCAATGTCTTCTATGCCAATTTGAGCATTATCCATTGTTTCTTTTACCGCAGCAGGAACGTTTTTGAGAGCATATTCATAAATTTTACGACCATGCATTCTGATATACATTTTTTCTTGGTCTGCTTCTGGATTAAGCGAATGAGAATTTTCTAAATACAAAAGTTCTTCTGCATTATCACAAACGGTATTGGTAGCAATAATTCCTACGTTTTCTTGTTCAGATTTTTGTAAAACTACAGCTCCAGCTCCATCTGCGAAAATCATTTTATTTCTGTCAAATGGGTCAGTTACACGACTTAATGTTTCACCACCAATTACTAAAATGGTTTTTGCTTTTCCTAGTTTAATTAAATCGTCTGCTAAAATCATCGCTTCTACCCAACCTGGACAACCGAAAATCATATCATAAGTGATGCATTTTCTGTTTTTAATACCCAATTTATGCTTTACTCTTGCCGCCATATTCGGCATGAAATTCGCCATTCCGTTAGCTGAAACTTCTCCAAAATTACTCGCGAAAATGATATAATCGAGGTCTTCTTTTTCTATTTTAGCATCATAAATGGCTTCTTTAGCAGCTTGTACACCAAGGTCAGAATTAAATTGGTCATTTCTCAGATATCTTCTTTCTTCAATTTCTGTGATGTCTACAAATTTTTTAATAATTTCTTCATTGGGTTTATCAATAAAATCTCCTGCGTCTGTATAAAACTTAGAGTTGATAAAATGAGAGCCATCAATTACTCTTTCTGGAATGCAACTACCTGAACCTACAATTACTGAACTTGGCATAATTTCTATATTACATTTATAATTAAGGGGCAAATTTATAAATTAAATCATAACAAACGCATAGAAAATAATTATTAACTTTGCAATTCTCAATATTTTTTTAAATATGAAAAAAAACGCTCCTCTTATTGGGCTTATTGTCTCGGCAAGTGTAATGCTAATTGCCTTCGGAATTTATTATTTATTTTTAGCAAAGAAAAATGAATATTTAGTAGATAATCCTACTACTAAAACCTTTTATTTTAAGATTAATAACGGCGAAGAAAAAATCATTACTTCTGGTCAGTTTGTAAAAGTAGATCTTAACAGAGGGAAACAAAACAGCATTAAAGTTTTTGATGATAAAAAGAAGCTTCTTTTTGATTCTGCTTTTAATGTTTCACAATACAGAGGTTTATTGAATATTGCTGGAGAAGAATATTTTGTACACCGTCAGTTTTATGGCTATATTCCGAATAAAGATTCCCTATTGATGGCGAGTACTTTTGAAATGGACGGCGTAAAACTTCCTGGCCATGTTACCAAGCATAAAAAATTATACATAGAGGACTTTTATTATAATGTAGACGAAGATTATGATAAAGTCATTAAAAACATTGATAAATTAGAATCTAGGACTAAAATTTATAGAAAAGAAGATTTTAAACTTTTCTACAAAGAGAATTATCAATAATACACCTAGGAAAAAGTTAGCTAAAAATATTACTCAATACTTAATAAATACATGCAAGTAAAACCATACAATACCGATCAAAGTAAAAAAACTGAAGTAGAAGATATGTTTGATAACATCGCTCCAAAATATGATTTATTGAATCATGTTTTATCGATGAAAATAGATGTGCTTTGGAGAAATACTTTAGTAAAATGGATGAATAAAGATGCTCCGAAACTCGTACTAGATGTAGCGACAGGAACAGGTGATCTTGCTATTGCGGTACAAAAAGGAACTGGAGCAGAAGTAGTAGGTTTAGACCTTTCTCAGCAAATGCTAAATGTAGGGATTGATAAAATTAAGAAGATTAATCTAGACCAAAAAATATCAATGCAAAAAGGAGATGCAGAAAATCTTCCTTTTGATGATAATAAATTCGATGCAGTTTCCGTTGCATTTGGAGTAAGAAATTTCGAAAATTTAGAAAAAGGTTTAGCCGAGCTAAGAAGAGTGGTAAAAGAAAATTCTAGCGTTTATATTTTAGAATTTTCAAAAGTAGAAGGGTTTTTAGCGCCATTTTATATGTTTTATTTCAAAAATATTTTACCACAAATCGGTAAATTAGTTTCTAAAGATAATAGAGCATATACTTATTTGCCAGATTCTGTAAATGCTTTTCCTTTTGGTGAAAAAATGAAACAAATTTTACTAGAAATAGGATACAGCAAAGTAGAATATAAAAAACTAAGTTTAGGGATAGCTACCATTTATAAAGCGACCAAATAATCACCCATGAAAAAAACGTTAATCAAAACATTCTCGCTCCTTTTTTTAGGAATGTTTTTGTTTACTCAAGCTCAATTTAGAAACAGAGATAGACAAGACAGAAGACAAGAGCAAGATTCTTATCAATACAGTTATGGTTTTTATTTAAATCTTAACCAATTTGACTATAAACTCGTTCTAGACCCGAAATATGGAATGGAAGACAAAGTAAATCTTGTTCAAACCAAACCTACTTATGGTTTCGGAGCTGGGTTTATTACTAAAATGAGACTTAATGATAACTTTGATTTAAGAGTAGAACCAGGTTTACAATTTGTAGAAAGAGAGCTTACTTTTAATACACAATCAAACGACCAATATGCTGCAGATACTAATAATCCTTTTACACCAAAAACGCTTAATGAAGCAGATATGGTTAGAAGAGTGAAATCTACGTATGTAGACATCCCGATTATGCTAGAAATTCACGCAGACAGATGGTATAATTCTAGACCTTATGCTGCAGCTGGACTTAATTATATGGTGAACTTACAGTCTAATTCTAGTGCTACAGATGACAATCAACAAGGGATTTTCAGAAGTACAACCCATAATTTTGCATGGAGTGCAGAGATAGGCATGCAGTTTTATTTTTCTAAGGTTAAGTTTACTCCAGCTTTTAGAGGAACCTTTGCCTTTAATAACGAAATTGTAGCAGATAACGCTGGAACGCCACCTTATTGGACGGCAGCAATCTCTACCATGCAAACCAGAGCTTTCATGTTTGTATTGAAATTTGAATAAGAAAAATTTTTCTAAATATTTGATTTAAAGAAGATTCTAAGGAGTCTTCTTTTTTTATTTAAAGTTTTGCTTTAAATTATTATTAAATTTCTGTTTAACTGATTATTTTTTTTATATTTTTGCATAAGTTAGAACTAACACCTGAAATGCTTAAAGAATTAGAGAATAATTTTTCTTTACTTGAAAAAAAGATTTTTGAGATGAATAAAAGTTATCAAAATCTTTTAGAAAAGCATGCTATTCTTACAGAAGACTTTGAAAATCTGAAAGTTAAGTATGAAGAAGAGCATAAGAAAAATCAGGAGTTAACAGAAGAGCAAAAAAAAATAAAATTAATCTCAGCAATATCTGGCAATCCAGACCACAATCGATTGATGAAAAATCATATCAATAGATTGGTCAAAGAAATAGATGCTTGTATTGCACAACTTCAAAATAGTGGCTTGTAATGGAAGTAAGAAGAATTACCATAAACATTGCCGGAAGAAATTATCCTCTTAATGTTCCTGCTACAGAAGAAGAAACACTTCGTAGAGTAGGGAAACAGATAGAAGGAATGATTAGAGAATTTGAAGCTAATTTTGATGTTAAGGATAAACAAGATGCACTCGCAATGTGCGCCCTAAAATTAGGAGCAAATGCAGAAGTACATCAACTTAACTCAGAAAAAATTATAAAAAATGCTAATGATAGATTAATGCAAATTAATCAGCAATTAGATGAATTAGAAAAGTAAAAACTTTTCTATAAAAACTTGCCTACAATAGTTCTAACACATTACAGGTAAACTCAACGCTAAACAATTACCGAACGAATGTCTTTGCAATGGCGTGCTGCTTTACGCAGATTACAGAGCATAGAAAACAGTTCAAATCGTGTTGATTAGGAGTTTACTCTATATCACTGAACTGTTGTAGGTTTTTTTATTTTTAAAAATTAAGTAATTGACAATTAAAACTCGATATATATGGATATAACCACTATTATTATCGGTGCTATTTGCCTGATTTTAGGTTTGGTTGCAGGAACGTTGTTCGCAAAAAGTTCCCTAAACTCTAAAGCTAAATTCATCGTGAAAGATGCTAAAAAAAGCGCCGAAAACATTATAGAAAACGCGAATGTAAAGGCTGAAGCTATTAAAAAAGAAAAAGAAGCTCAAGCAAAAGTAAAATTCTTAGAACTCAAATCTCAGCATGACGAAAACATTAACAGTCGTGAGAAAAAAATGCAAGAAGCTGAGAAAAGAATTAGAGACAAAGAACAAAAACTAAATGACGAACTTTCTAAAACTGGAAAACTAGAAAAAGATTTAGAAAGACAGAAGGCAGAGTACGATAAAAAACACGAAATCGTACAGAAAAAACAACAAGAATTAGACGTAGCGATTGCTCAAAAAGTAGAAATGTTAGAAAAAATTTCTAACTATTCGGCAGAAGAAGCAAAAGCAGAACTCGTAGAGTCTATGAAAGCTGAAGCGAAAACCAAAGCTCAGGCTCACGTACAATCTATTATGGAAGAAGCGCAATTGAACGCTAAAAATGAAGCGAAAAAAATTGTGATTCAGACTATTCAGAGAATTGGTACAGAACAAGCAATTGAAAACTCAGTTTCTGTATTTAATATAGAATCTGATGAGGTAAAAGGTAGAATCATCGGTAGAGAAGGTAGAAATATCAGAGCGCTAGAAGCAGCAACAGGTGTAGAAATCATCGTAGATGATACTCCAGAAGCTATTTTGCTTTCCTGTTTTGATCCAGTAAGAAGAGAAGTGGCTAGATTATCACTTCACAGATTGGTAACAGACGGTAGAATTCACCCAGCGAGAATAGAAGAAGTAGTAGAAAAAACGCGTAAACAAATAGAAGAAGAAATCATAGAAGTGGGGAAAAGAACCATTATTGATTTAGGAATTCACGGTTTACATCCAGAGTTAGTTAAAATCGTAGGTAGAATGAAATTCCGTTCTTCTTATGGTCAAAACTTACTACAGCACTCTAGAGAAGTGGCAAATATCGCTGCAACTATGGCTGCTGAATTAGGCTTAAACGTAAAATTAGCAAAAAGAGCTGGTTTATTACACGATATTGGAAAAGTTCCAGAGCAAGAATCAGAACTTCCTCACGCACTTTTAGGAATGCAGTGGGCTGAGAAATTTGGAGAAAATCCAGAAGTGGTAAATGCAATTGGAGCGCACCATGACGAGGTAGAAATGACTTCTTTATTATCACCAATTATTCAAGTAGCGGATGCAATTTCTGGTGCAAGACCAGGAGCGAGAAGACAAGTTTTAGAATCTTATATCCAAAGATTAAAAGATTTAGAAGCAGCTGCATTAAGCTTTGATGGAGTTTCTAGTGCATTTGCGATTCAGGCAGGTAGAGAATTGAGAGTGATGGTAGAATCTGCAAAAGTAACAGACGAAGTGGCTCATCAACTTTCTTATGATATTTCTGAAAAAATTCAGAATGAGTTAACTTACCCAGGTCAAGTAAAAGTGACGGTAATTAGAGAAACAAGAGCCGTAAATATCGCAAGATAATAACTCATCAAAATAACAAATTAAAACTCCTTTCAAATTTTCGAGAGGAGTTTTTTTATTGCAAATTTTTACAAATAATAGATTCTGAGAATGTAAAAATAATTTGATTTAACCTTTCCTGATTTGCGATGAATAGAAATTCTTTTGATTGAAACTTTCCCAACTTGGGACGGAGAGAAATTGTTTTACTTTAAACTTTCCTAATTTGGGATGAATAAAAATATTTTTGGTTCAACTTTTCCCAACTTGGGACGGATAGAAACTGTTTTGCGACTTACAAGAACGGTTTCATTTCGTCTTCGATTTGTTTCCTCAGATCCATCAATTTGATGGCGTATTGTTCCATTTGTTTTTCCTGTTCAGTTTCGGGGATGAATTTGGGAACTTCTATCGTATTTCCTTCGTCATCTACTGCCACAAAAACGATGATACAATGCGTTTTTTTCTCAAATTCTTTGCGTTTTATATTTCTGGAAAATACATTGATGGCAATGTGCATGCTGCTTTTGCCGGTGTAAATCACTTCGGCTTCTACTTTTACAATGTGACCAATTTTGATGGGCGAAAAAAACCTTATTCCACCAACATAGACCGTTACGCAGTAGCTAGAACTCCAAGAACTTGCACAAGCGTAACCAGCTTGGTCTATCCATTTCATTACGCTTCCACCGTGTACATTTCCTCCATAATTTATGTCTCCTGGTTCAGAAATAAACTGAAAAATAGTCTTGTTGCTCATTTGCTCTAAAATTTGAATAAAGATATTCAATAATTTTTGAAATATAGAGATTAATCTTATTTTTGGAAGATGAAAAAAGTATATTTTTTAAAGACTTGCAGTACTTGCAAAAGAATCATGTCTGAATTTGATTTAACTGATTTTGAACAAAGAGAAATCAAGTCAAAAGCATTGTCAGAAGATGAATTGCAAGAAATGTATGCCTTGTCAAACTCTTATGAAGCGCTTTTTAGCAAAAAATCTACTCAAATCAAGGAACGAAATATAGAAGTGAAATCTTTACAAGAAGAAGATTTTAAAAAACTGATTTTAGAGGATTATCATTTTCTAAAACGCCCCGTTTTTATCATCAATCAAGAGATTTTTATAGGAAGTGACAAGAAGAATATTGAACTATTAAGAGACAAATTAAAATAAAAAAAGCAGTTCGGAAAGAACTGCTTTTTGAGTATGTTATAAAAGTTTCCTTATACAAATGGTAATTTTACCACTTTAGCAGGAATATTTTTATTTCTGATTTGAATAAAGATTTCAGAATCTAATTTGAAGTAAGGTTTAGCTACATAAGCAAGACCAACTCCCACTTTTTTCAAAGGGCTCATCGTTCCAGAAGTTACTTTTCCGATTTCATTTCCTTCTGCATCTACCACCAAATAATCATGTCTAGGAATTGCTTTTTCTTGCATTTCGAAACCTACTAATTTTCTAGAAACACCTTCTTCTTTTTGTTTTAAAAGGAATTCTTTATCTACAAATTCTTTATCAAACTTGGTAATCCAGCCTAATCCAGCTTCTAATGGAGAAGTGGTGTCATCAATATCATTTCCGTAAAGACAGAAACCTTTTTCTAGTCTCAAAGTATCTCTAGAAGCCAATCCACAAGGAATTAGTCCAAATTCTTCACCTGCTTTTGTCAATTCATCCCAAAGTTTTTCTGCACTTTCGTTCCCGAAATAAATTTCAAAACCTCCACTTCCTGTATAACCGGTATTAGAAATAATCACGTTTTCTACGCCTGCTACAGTTCCTACCGTGAAATGATAGTAAGGAATTTCAGAAAGATTGGTTTCCGTAAGTTTTTGAAGGGTTTCTACGGCTTTCGGACCTTGAATCGCAATGAGAGAAGTTTCATCTGAAATATTGCTTAATTGAGCCCCGAATTTTTCATTATAATGAGAAAAATGATTCCAATCTTTATCGATGTTAGAAGCATTTACCACTACAAAATATTTTTCGTCATTCATTTTATAAACGATTAAATCGTCTACTATTCCGCCATTTCCATTCGGTAGACAAGAATATTGTGCTTGTCCGTTCGTCAGTTTTTCTACATTATTAGAAGTGATAAATTGGAGTAAGTTTTTAGCTTCTGGACCTTCTACATAAAACTGTCCCATGTGTGAAACATCAAAAATTCCTACTTTTTCGCGTACAGCAAAATGCTCTTCTGTAACGCCAGAATATTGTACAGGCATTTCGAAACCTGCAAAAGGAACCATTTTAGCTCCTAAAGAAACGTGCTTGTTATACAGTGCTGTTTTTTTATCCATTTTTTATTTTTTTAACTTGATAAAAGATATTTTTTAATTTTTAATTTTTAACCTTTGCCTTTGCCTTTACCTTTACCTTTACCTTTACCTCTACCTCTACCTCTACCTCTACCTCTACCTTTACCTTTACCTTTACCTTTACCTTAAAGATGATGTTTATATTCTTCTAAAATGATTTTAAACCATTCGGTAAAATGTTCAGGGTTTTGTTTCATTTCTTGGTCTAAATTTTCCATAGAAATGTATCTTACTTCGGCTACTTCTTCTAAATTGAGTTGAAAATCTCCTTCGTAATTTCCTACAAAAACATGGTCTAATTCGTGTTCCCAAAGATTTCCACCTACATCTGCTTTATAAATAAAATAGAATTTTTCTGAAATTTCGGTATCTATTCCTAATTCTTCTTTTAATCTTCTTTTGGCTGCTTCTTCATAGGTTTCATTCGCTCTAGGATGGGAGCAACAAGCATTCGTCCATTGATTGGGAGAATGGTATTTTTCTGCGGCTCTTTTCTGGAGAAGCATTTCGCCTTTTGAATTAAATAAAAATACAGAAAATGCTCTATGCAACAAACCATTGATATGTGCTTGTTGTTTTTCCATCAAGCCTAGAACTTCATCATTTTCGGTAACTAAAACTACTTTTTCTTCCATAATTGTTCGACTTCTCAAATTTAATGATAATCTACGAGATAAAGAATTGATTTTAGAAATTTGAATTTTTTATACTTTACATAGCTTTTTTGTGCGTAAAATTTTTAAAAAACCTTTATTAATTAGGGATTTAATATCTATAATTTTCTCTAACTTTGCAACTTGAAAATCAGATATTGGAGCATTAAATACAAATGCTGCTGCTGAAATTCTTGTTAAAGACAAAAATTTTTGAGCAACAAGAATTTATAGATTCTAAATTTTTAATGATTAATCTAAAAAAAATATAAATGAAGGTATTAGCAAATGATGGATTGACACTATCAGGAATAAATGCTTTAGAAGAAAAAGGTTTCACTGTAATTACGGAAAAAGTTCCTCAAGAAGAGCTTGTTTCTTACATCAATGCAGAAAAAATCAGAACACTTTTGGTAAGAAGCGCAACTAAGGTGACTAAGGAAATCATAGACAACTGCCCATCTCTACAAATCATAGGAAGAGGTGGAGTAGGAATGGATAATATAGAAGTAACATACGCTAGAGAACAAGGACTGCATGTAATCAATACACCAGCTGCTTCCTCTGAAAGTGTTGCTGAATTGGTTTTTGCACATTTATTTACAGGATGCAGATTTTTACAAGATTCTAATAGAAAAATGCCAGTTTCTGGTCAAACAGAATTTGCGAAACTTAAAAAATCTTACGAAAAAGGTTTGGAATTAAGAGGGAAAACCATTGGTATTGTTGGATTGGGTAGAATTGGTCAAGAAGTAGCAAGAATCGCTTTTGGATTAGGAATGAAAGTCATCGCTTCTGATGTAATGATAGATAAAACAAGTGTGAGAGTAGATTTCTATAACAACCAATACATTGACATAGAAATTGTAACTGAACCTTTCGAAGAAGTGATAAAAAAAGCAGACTTTATAACGCTTCACGTTCCTGCTCAAAAATCTGCGATTATAGGCAAAGAAGAAATGGCTAAAATGAAAGATGGAGTGGCATTAATCAATTGTGCAAGAGGTGGAGTAATAGATGAAAAAGCCTTAATAGAAGCTTTAAATGCTGGTAAAGTTTCTTTTGCGGGATTAGATGTTTTCGTGAATGAGCCTACACCATCAGAAAAAATTCTTACTCATCCTAAAATTTCTTTAACGCCTCATACTGGAGCGTCTACTTTAGAAGCCCAAGACAGAATTGGCGAAGAATTGGCGATGCAAGTTGCTAGTATTTTAAAAATTTGACTAGTCCTAAAAAACCGATACAGATTATAGGACAAAAATAAATAATTAAACCAAAGTAAAAACGTTTTTGCT
>NZ_JASMRM010000006.1:140328-147431 GCF_041431305.1 Cloacibacterium sp. Arc13 | reverse complement strand
TACATTTAAAACAATGGAAAAAAATAAATCGTAACAGAATTAATTCTGCTACGATTTAACTATATTTGAATTATTAACGAGTCAACCTTTTTTAGGACAACTCAAATTATGATTTATTTTTTAATAAATCTCTTATTTCTGCCAAAAGTTCTTCTTGTGTTGGTCCTGCAGGTGCAGCAGGTGCAGGTTCTTCTTTCTTTTTCATTCCATTAATCACTTTTATTAATAAAAAGATGACAAAAGAAATGATCAAAAAGCTGAGTACAGCAGCAAGGAAATTACCATATAAAATTCCTCCATTAGTTTTTAATTCTTGGATTTTTTCTAAGTTTGCAGCCTTTAAAGCTGGTGTTAGTAAAGCAGGAGTGATGACATCATCTACCAATGAATTAACAATTTTTCCGAAAGCTGCACCTATGATTACTCCTACTGCTAAATCCATTGCATTTCCTTTAGCAATAAATTCTCTAAATTCTTTTATTAATCCCATAGTTTTATAATTAATATTTTAACAAATGTAAAAATTTAATCTAAACATTCTTTGAAATTTGTTCAAAAATTTAGCTAAAAACAGTCTCTATATTGATTATTTTTTGTTGTAAATTTGTAAAAGACAATCCCAATTATGAAAATTTTTTCTGCTGCTCAAATCAAAAATGGAGATTTATTTACCATCAAAAATGAACCCATTGCTTCTGTTCATTTAATGGAAAAAGCAGCGATGGCTTGCACAGATTTTATTCACCATAAGTATCTTAAAACGCAAAATATTCTTATTTTTTGTGGCCATGGAAATAATGGAGGAGATGGTTTCGCAATGGCTAGATTACTTTATCAAAAAGGTTTTGATGTAGATGTATTTATGGATAAATCGAAAAAGGAATTGTCTAAAGATGCGGAAATCAATTACCATAGATTAAAAGAATTTTTAGGAATCAGAATTCTAGATTTTACAGATTTTAATGAGAGTTTCATTAATGAAGATTCCATCATTGTAGATGCTTTGTTCGGTACAGGATTGAACAGAAAAATCGAAGGCGAAGTAGCCAAAATTATTCTAAAACTCAACCAAATTCATGTTCATAAAATCGCAATCGACATTCCTTCAGGAGTTTTGGCTGATGGAAATATTGCCGAAAATGCAGTCGTTTTCAAAGCAGATGAAACTTTGTCTTTACAGTTCTGCAAACAATCATTTTTGCATCCAGAAATCAGCGAATATTGTGGTAAAATTCACATTTTAGAAATCGGAATCAGTAAAAAATATATTGAAAATACTGAAACACCACATTATATAATAGACGAAGAAATTGTAAGAAAAATTTATAAAAAAAGAAAAGATACTTCTCACAAAGGAAATTATGGCAAAACATGCATTGTAGCGGGGAGTTTTGGGAAAATAGGAGCTGCGGTTTTGGCCACGAAATCAGCTTTGTATTCCGGGAGCGGCTTAACTTATATTTTGGCACCAAAATGCGGTTACGAGATTCTGCAAACCACTTGTCCAGAAGCCATGTATTTATACGGAGGAGAAGATTTTATTAAAAATTTTACAGTAGAGAATGATTTCACGTATGGAATAGGTCCAGGATTGGGAACAGATTACGAAACTGAGGAAAAATTAATGCATTTTCTCAAAAATTATAATGAGCCATTGGTTTTAGATGCAGATGCGTTGAATTTGATTTCCAAAAATCCAGAAAATTTAAATTTAATTCCAAAAAATTCAATTATTACGCCTCATCCTAAAGAGTTTTCTAGACTTTTTGGAGAATCCAAAGATTCTTTTGAGCGATTAGAATTAGCCAAATCTAAAGCTCAGGATTTGAAAATTTATATCGTTCTCAAAGGTCATCACACCCAAATCATCACTCCTGAAGGAAACGTATTTTATAACATTACAGGAAACTCTGGCTTGGCAAAAGGTGGAAGTGGAGATGTTTTATTGGGGATTATCACCTCATTTTTAGCACAAGGTTATTCGCCTGAAAATGCGGCAATTTTTGGAGTTTGGCTGCATGGAAAAGCTGCGGATTTCACCGCCGAAAAACATTCCAAAGAAGCGATGCTTGCTTCAGATGTTATTCAGCATATTGGCGAAGTCTTTAAATATTTACAAAAATAAAGAGAAACAATTTGCTGTTTCCCTTTTTTATGATGTTAAAATTTGTCTTCGTATTTGAAATTTTTAGAATAAAGCATTACCGCTAATCCTATAATGACCAATGGAATGGATAAAACCTGACCAGTATTGAGAATTCCAAGGGTAATTTTTTCTTCTCCTTGAGGTTCTTTTAAGAATTCTACTAAAAATCTGATGGTCCAAAGTACAGCAAAGAAAAACCCGAAAAGCCAACCTTGACTGTATTTTTTCTTCGTGTAAAGATAAATTCCCCACATTACAAAAAATAATGCCAAATAAGAAAATGCCTCAAACAATTGAGTAGGATAGCGTGGAACAATTTCTCCGTATTCCATACTTTGTTGAGGAAATAATACGGCAAATGGTGAGTCTGGTGCTGGTTTTCCTACGATTTCTGAGTTGAAAAAATTTCCCATTCTGATAAAAAATCCAGCTAAAGCCACAGTAATCGCCAATCGATCTAATAACCAAAGTGGATTTTTCTTCAAAACTTTTATCGCAATAATAATGGTAGAAACTACCAAAACTATTGCAGCTCCATGACTTGCAAGTCCCGAAAATCCTGTGAATTTGAATTCTGGAACCGTCTGAATTGGCAAGAAAACACTCCAGAAATCTTGTTTAAATAATTCTGGTTGATAGAAAATAACGTGACCTAATCTCGCGCCGAGAATCGTTCCGATTAAAGTCCATGTGAAAATGGTGTCTAAACTTTTTTCGCTTTCGTGGTCTATTTTGAACATTTTTACAAATAAATAGTAACCAATTCCGAAGGCTAAAACAAACATTAAACTGTAATAATGTAGGGTAAAAGTCCCAATTTCTATTCCTTTAGAAGGATCCCAAGTGAAATATAATAGCGTAGCTAAATTCATATATTTTTATTGATTTGTTAGTATTTTTTTAATGTTGATGCTCTTTTTTGGGCGGAACAGGATCGTAACCGCTTCCTCCCCAAGGATGACAGCTAGAAATTCTCTTTGCACTGAGATAAATTCCTTTAAAAAGTCCGTGAACTTTTAATGCTTCCACCGTATAATGCGAACAAGTAGGTTCATATCTGCAGTTTTTTCCCAACCATGGAGAAATTCCATATTGATAAATTTTTATCAATACAATAAGCGGAAATATGAGAATTTTATTCAGCATGAGGTATAAAATACAAATGTAAGTTTTTTTTAAGTTTTCCTGAAACTTGATTTTTAAATTATTAATTTCAATATAGAAGATTAGCAATGAATTTTGTAAAAATTTGTCTTATTCATTTTTAAAATGATAAAAAAATGCCTTAATATTTTTTATTTACAGTTTTTATCATGACATTTGTTTATAAAATAATAAGATTATGAAGAGAGCGTATATCAAAGGGACGGGTTCTTATACTCCGCCAAAAGTGATAAAAAATGATTTTTTTGAAGCAGTAGGTTCTAATGATGAATGGATTTTTAAAAATTTAGGAATTAAAGAACGCAGGATTGTAGAAGGTGAAGTAACCAGCGATTTGGCTTCTAAAGCGGCTTTAATTGCATTAGAAGATGCAGGAATTACAGCTGAAGAGGTAAACCTCATTATCGTTGCTACTTCTACACCAGACAGACAAGCGCCTTCTACGGCTTGTTTCGTACAAGAAAAAATAAATGCACCTCATGCTGTAGCTTTTGATATTTCGGCAGTTTGTTCGGGCGGAATTTATGGTTTAGCCATTGGTAGCCAATTTATACAAACCGGAATGTATAAAAATGTTTTGGTGATAGGAGCAGATGTTTTTTCGAGCATTACAGATTGGTCGCGTAAAGATTCTGTGTTTTTTGGAGATGGAGCTGGAGCGGTGTTATTATCGGCAACTACTGAAGACAAAGGGTTTATAGATTTTAAACTTCATGCAGATGGTACAGGAAAATATCATTTTAATATTCCAGCTGGTGGTTGTGAAATTCCAGCAAGTGAAGAAACCATCAAACAAGGGCTTCACTATTTCCAGATGAATGGCAAAGAAGTTTTTAATACAGCGACTAAAGTATTGCCAGAAGTAATTCACGAAGTTTTAGCAGATAATAACTTAACGGCAAATGATATTGACTGGGTGATTCCACATCAGCCAAGCGTTAGAATTTTACAAAAAGTAGCAGAAGAAGTAAATATTCCGTTTGAAAAAGTAATGACCAATATGGATAAATACGCCAATACTTCTGGGGGAACCATCCCAATAGTTTTAGACGAAACCTATAAAAGTGGAAAAATAAAAGAAGGGAATACCTTACTTTTTGCAGCCGTAGGTTCTGGTTGGACTTGGGGAGCAGCCTTATATAAAGTCTAAAATTTCAGAAGTGTATTAAAAATTTTATCAATTATTTCTAACCCCCCCCTATTTTATTATGTTTACTAATCAAACCTTTTTAATTACAGGAATCGCAGACGAAAATTCACTCGCTATGTACGTTGCCAAAAAAATCATCAAAAATAACGGAAACGTAGTGTGTACAGGTCTTGGCGTAACTCCATTTCATAAAAATCTTTCAGAAAAAGCAGAAAGTTTTCTTAATAAATCTTACAATGACTTTGAAAATGCTTGTAAAAAATTATTAGGAGAAAATGTGTTAACTTTTCCATTAGATATTACCTTGCCAGAAAGTTTAGAGGCTCTCACAGATTTTCTAAATGAAAAGAATGTTAAGCTCAATGGTTTCCTTCATGCAATTGCTATGGACAAAACCATTCGTCAAAAATCTGTAAAACCCATGTTGGAAGTTACAGCAGATGAATTTAATGATACCATGACGGTGTCTGCATTTTCTTTAATTAGCCTTTCTCACGCATTATTGAAAAGCAAAGTTTTACAAAATGGAGCATCTATAGTTACTTTAAGTTACATTGCAGCAGAGAAGGTTTCATTCTTTCCATATATCAATATGAGTATTGCAAAAGCAGCATTAGAAAGGTTGACGATTGAAATGGCTTATGAATTAGGTAGAGATTTCGGCATTAGAGCAAATTGTGTTCGTTTTTCACCATATATGGGAAGTAAAGCAGGAAATGCGACGTTAAAAATTGAAGATGTAGAAAGAGCCAATAGAATCAGCCCTTTAGGAAATGCAAATCCCGAAGATTTAGCTCATGAAGTCGTACATTTATTCAGAAAAGACATTAGAATTACAGGCGAAATTCGTCATGTAGACGGTGGTTTTCACATTATGGGTTAAATTTTTTAGAAGCACACATTTTCTGCGTTTTTTCACTTGTCTTCGTGCTGCAACCACTCGCTTTTTTTTCCAAAGCTTATGCCAAAACAAAAAAAGAGCTCAAACAATGGCAGCATCACGGCTATTTTTCACCATTTTTCTCCTTTTCACTTTCTTAAAAAGAATAGGTTTCAAATTTTAGAAATAGTAAAAAGAATAAATTCGCGAATTTTAAAAATATCAATAGGAACGGGCTTTAGCCCGTTTCTTTTTTTAGAAAATTCCAATTGGCTTTAGCCAAAATTTAAAGATTTTATACTTTAACGGAATTTAAAATCAAATTCAAATAGAAAATCCTAAAAATTTTCTCAAATTTGTATCTCAAACCTAAAAAAATTGTACCAAAATATTCCTTTAGCCGAAAAACTCAGACCTAAAACACTAGACGAAGTTTTAGGGCAAGAACATCTTACTGGAAACAACGGAACCATCCGTAAAATGCTAGAAAATGACACGCTCAATTCTCTCATTTTATGGGGACCTCCTGGAACTGGAAAGACTACTTTGGCAGAAATTATATCTTCTACTTCTGGAAGAAAATTTTTCAAGCTTTCGGCGGTTTCTTCTGGAGTAAAAGAAGTGAGAGAGGTGATAGAAGATGCCAAAAAACAGAATCTTTTCACGGGAAAATCACCGATTTTGTTCATAGACGAGATTCACCGTTTTAATAAATCTCAACAAGATTCATTGCTTCATGCGGTGGAAAAAGGTTGGATCGTATTAATTGGAGCTACTACAGAAAATCCGAGTTTCGAAATGGTTTCGGCGTTGCTTTCTCGTTCACAAGTCTATGTTTTGAAGTCTCTAAGTTTTGAAAAATTAGAAGAACTCGCAGAAATAGCCCTTTCCAGATACAATGAAGAAGAACAAACGCATTTTACACTCAAAGAAAAAGAAGCGCTGATTCAATATTCTGGTGGTGATGCTCGAAAACTCATTAATTCTATAGAATTGGTTCTCAATCAATTCAAAAATGTAAAAGAAAAAGAAATCACCAACGAAGATGTGCTTTCGGTTTTGCAAGAAACGATGGCACTTTATGATAAAAATGGGGAACAACACTACGATATTATTTCGGCGTTTATCAAATCTATGCGCGGTTCTGACCCAAATGGAGCGGTGTATTGGCTTGCCAGAATGATTGCAGGTGGCGAAGATGTGAAATTTATAGCACGCAGAATGCTCATTTTAGCAGCTGAAGACATCGGTTTGGCGAATCCAAATGCTTTGACGGTTGCTAATAATTGCTTTCAAGCGGTGAATGTCATTGGAAATCCTGAATCTAGAATTATTTTGAGTGAAACAGCGGTTTATTTGGCTTGTTCACCGAAATCTAACTCTACCTATAAAGCGATTGATGCAGCACTTGCTGTTGTAAAACAAACCGGGAATTTGCCAGTTCCGTTGCATCTGAGAAATGCACCTACAAAACTGATGAAAGACTTAGATTATGGCAAAGAATATCAATATGCCCATTCTTACGAAGGAAATTTTGTAAATCAGGAATTCTTGCCCGGTGAAATTTCAGGAACTCAATTCTATGTTCCTGGCGAAAACGCTACAGAAAGAAAAATCCGCGAAGAATTGCAGAAAAAATGGAAGGGAAAATATTTTTAGGTTTGATGTTTGATGTTGGAAGCTAGATGATGGAAGATTGGATTTCTATGAAGTGTTCCGTAGGAACGCTATATGTGTACAAAATTTTCCCAAATAAAATAAAG